>NZ_DJSX01000092.1:0-22434 GCF_002439135.1 Pseudomonas sp. UBA6323
TATTTGATTGCCGAGTTAATACGTCGGCAACCGCGTCAGTACATCGTTGAGGTACGCGTACGGATCATGCTCGCTCATGCGTGCCGACTGGATCAGGCTCATGATCGCTTGACCGTTATGATGTGTCACCCAGCGGCAATGTGATCACCGCCGCTTCTTCAGCCGGCCGCCCGGCAGTCGCTTGTACCGGCACGAATGCCGGCAGGCCGGGGGCGGTCGAGGTAAATCGGCAGCCACTTGCGGATCACGTTGGCGTTGATGCCGTGGCTGATGGCGACGCCGGAAACTGTGGCCCACCGGTTGCCGGCATTCCTGCGCGACCTGGGCCTTGAAGGTTTTTGGATAGGAGCTTCGTTGGCGCATGGGAATCCTGGCGATAAGGGTGATCGCGTCCGCTAAAAGATGGGTGGCCACCATCACCCTTAATGCTGGAGTTCAGAAGGTGTGTTCACCGGGCGCTTACATACAAGGATTCCATCATCGAAGTCGAGAAGGAAATCCCGGACCACCGGAAGCTCGCCATTGAGGTGAAGAAAGTTAAGCTCGTGGAAACGAGCGAAAGTCTCGAAAAGTGGCTGTGGGTGTTGCGGCATGGGGGGATCGACCTGAAAGAATGCATCTAAATCAGCGCTTCTGGATCAGTATAGAGCAATATCCGGGTCTGGTGATTATCGGATATTGCAACGCTCAGCTCTATCGCGGACCTTGTCTCTTAAAACCTGTAAACCCCATGATGCTAACTAAAAATATTCGTTAAAACAGCCAGTTAGGATTGATGCTCGATCTTTAAAATCGGAGAAATGAAAGGTGCCCGATTGATGCCGGAAGCGCCCCGCAGTTGCTCATGGGCGGCCGGGGGCGGATTGCACATAGAGATGTAGCCCGCAGAGCTCTGAGAGTGGCAATGGCCATGGGGCGTAGTCGCGGCTGTAGCACCTCGACGAACTGCATAACACTATGGGCGCTGCCGATGCCAGAACGCGTGCATGCGTCGACTAGAGTTAAGGCCGTGCCGCCATTCCAGCGTTTGAAGGCGTGGAGGAAGTTGGAGACTTCGCCACTGCCTAGGCGTGAAGCGGTTTCCATCAGGGGCAGGCCGCCAGTAGCCCGCAGTTTGACGTACCTCAACCATCAGCAAGCGGAATCAGCTATCGTTTTTATCGGGATGCCGCCGGTGGCGCCACCCATTTACTTAGCTCCAGTAGCTGCAGAGCATGCATGCTTTACTGGCGCGGTGCGGAACTTTGGACCTCGGAAAGAGGCGTCAGCCCGTTCCCAATTTTGAAAATCAATCTGCGTCGTTTCAGCGCAAGCTACAAGCTACCCGATCCCTATGGCATTGATTTTCAAGAGTCTCCACTTTAAAAGACAGACTTCCAGTCTTTTAAAGTCACCCACAGGCGAGAAACCTGGGGTTCGCACATAACGCATTATGGTTAATGCTTCGCATAATGTATATTATGTTAAATTACATGTGGGAAGGTCCTCCCGAGTGCAGAGTGCTTCCTGAGCCCTTCGACCAAGTAGATGAATCCGTTCCTCTGTCATTACTCGATCCCATAAACCACACCTGACATAGGCATTGCGCTACGCAACCAGCACGGATGCGAAAACATCCTCAGGCGCCCTTCTTCATTGGCTCTGGTCCGGGATGGTAAGTACGATGAGGCACTGCAGGCGTTGCGTGCAGCTGTCAGTCTACAACCAGGCATTGCTCAGTATGGATATGCACTGGCTATCACCCTCCGGCTGGCTGCCGCATTGCCGTGAGATTGGATATCCAATCCCTTGCTAGAGATGGCTGGAACCCTACTGATCGCGCCCTCAGATCGGACCTACTCAGCAGCCATCAGCTCTTGAACTCGTGTAATGAGTGAATCCACAGAGAATGGCTTTGTGATCACCTGCATTCCAGGCTGGAGTTGCCCGTTACCGACGGCAGCGTTTGCCGCATACCCTGTAATGAACAGCGTCTTCAGGCCGGGGCGAAGTTCTCTGCCGGCGTCAGCCATCTGCCGCCCGTTCATGCCCCCTGGAAGACCCACATCGCTGATCAGCAGATCGATATGCACATCGGAGCGCAGCATCTTCAGGCCAGCAACGCTATCGGCTGCCTCAATGACCGAATAGCCACGCTCACTCAACGCATCGACTAACAGCATGCGAATGGTCGGCTCGTCATCGACGACAAGTATCGTTTCGCCTAGTTCTGATAGCTCTACGGCATTCGAATAGAGCTCTTCCCGCTCCGCATCAACGGCGCCGAAGTATCTTGGCAGATAGATGGTCAGGGTCGTCCCGACGCCTACTTTGGAGTGGATACGTGCCTGCCCTCCTGACTGTTTCGCAAAGCCATAGATCATCGATAGCCCGAGGCCGGTGCCGTGCCCTATCGGTTTCGTCGTGAAAAATGGGTCGAAGGCTTTGGCGATCACGTCTGGTGCCATGCCGAAGCCCGTGTCTGTGACGCTTAGGGCAAGGTACTGGCCCTCGGTGAGATCATGTGTTCGCGCAACCTCGCGGTCCATCCAGCGGTTGGCCGTCTGGATGGTTATCCGGCCCCCGTCAGGCATTGCGTCCCGTGCATTGATGCACAGGTTGAGTAGCGCGTTCTCAAGTTGGCTACTGTCGACCTGCACCGGCCAGGGTTCAGCCGTTCCGAGCGTTTCGAGCGTGATGCTCGGGCCTACCGTTCGCTGTATGAGCTCGGTCATTCCCAGCAGCAGCGCATTCACGTCCGTGGGGCGCGGGTCGAGCGTCTGCCGGCGCGAGAATGCCAGGAGTCGGTGTGTCAGCGCGGCCGCGCGCCTGGAGGCTCCCTGAGCCGTCAGTATGTACTTCTCGAGCTCGCCTAATCGGCCCTGAGCAATACGTACGCTCATCATTTCCAGGGAACCGGAGATGCCCGCCAGCAGGTTGTTGAAGTCGTGAGCCAGGCCACCTGTGAGCTGACCCACTGCTTCCATTTTCTGCGACTGGCGTAGTTTCTCCTCGGCTTGCATCAGCTCTGCGGTGCGTTCTGCAACGCGCTGCTCGAGCGTATCGTTGAGCGCCCTCAACGCCGCCGTGGCGCGGTCTCGCTCATCCATGAGCGCCCGACGCTCCTCCACGTTGATCAGTACGCCCGGGAAGTTCTGGGCGGTACCGTCATCGGCGAGTTCGACACGTCCGTTCGCTTCGATCCAGTAATACCTTTGATCCGCGCGCCTAACTCGGTACTGGTGAGAGAAGGCTCCGCCACGGGCGATCACGTCGTCGATGGCTGAGATCACCCCTTCTCGGTCATCGGGGTGAACCGTGGCGATAATCTGCTCAAGGCTTAGCCCCTTGAAGCCCAATGCTGGGTCGAGTCCAAAAGCCTCGGCAAATGCTTTGTCCACCGTAAAGCGGTCGGTTGGCACATGCCAATGCCAGGTACCAATGATCGCCCCTGCCGCCAGGGCGAGTTGGACACGTTCGATATTCTCGTGAGCAAGCGCCTCGCTGGCTTTTAGACGCTCCTGAGCGTTGCGCCTCGCAGTGACGTCATTGAAGAAGACGCCGAGCTGTCTCTCAGCGGGGTCACCCACCGGCACAGCCTTGACATCAAACCAACGCTCGAAGGTATTGGCGTAGCTTTCAAAGGCCAGCGGCTCTCGTGTCTTGGCGACATGCCCATACGTGTCAAACCAGAACTGTTCCAGTTCAGGGGCATATTCGGTCACCCACTTGTCACGCAAATCGACACCCGCCTCACGTTCAAACGCCGGATTGACCTCGATGAAGCGGTAGTCGACGGGATGATCCTGAGCATCGAACTTGACCTCGACGATGGCAAACGCCGTCTCGATCGTCTCAACGATCGTTCTGATACGCTCTTCGCTTTTACGTAGCGCCGTTTCCGATTTTCGCCTTGATGTCAGGTCGAGCATCGCCCCGATCATGCGCAGTGCTTTGCCATCAGCGTCGCGGATTACATGGCCTCGGTCGAGTACCTCAGCGTAGGAGCCGTCATTGCGCTGAAAACGGTACTCCTCGCTCCAGGAACTGCCGTCACCATCGATTACAGCGTGGATGGAGTCGTATATGCGCCTCTTGTCGTCTGGGTGTATGTGCTCCAGCCACCAGTCGCTAGAAGTCTCCGATGTCAATAGCGAGTAGCCATAAGCATCGGCGAGCGCGTCGTTCCACAGGACTTGATTGGCTGTCAGATCCCAGTCCCAGATAGCGTCGTTGGTCGCTTTGGCTGCCAGACGATAACGCTCCTTCGTCTCCTCCATCGCGCGATTATCGAGATGCTCTTTTGTACGATCACGCAAAATCGTCATGAACCCTAGATGCGCGTGCTTTTCCGAGTACAGCGGCATCGTTTCGCCGGATACCCAGATCGACCGACCGTCCTTGCGCAGGTGCCAACGTTCGTTCGAGGCAAAACCGAATTCGATCGCCTGCTGCATTTCGGATGCGGCAAGGCCGTCATCTCGATCCTGAGCGGTATAGATACGCGCGACGCTCTCGCCGAACATTTCCTCCGCACTCCAGCCCATCACATGCACAGCTGCCGAGTTCCAACCGGTAATGGTGCCCGCTGGATCAGTCAAGATGATCGCGAAGTCCACAGCACTGTCGAAAACGGCTTCCTGACGCGCTGCGTCCTGAACGGAGCCTGATTGCTCTGCTCGGCGGCATTCATCCACCTCAGACTCTACGCCGGCTCGTCTAAGGGCCGCGCGCAGGCGCTCATTTTCGGATTCGAGCTCCTCACGGGTTAGGCTTTTCAGAATATGGCTCTCGATAACAGCGCTACAGGCGCAGATCCCGCAATCCACTCATCATAAGCAAGTCGAGCGTTTCTGGACCCTGTTTCACAGGTTGGTGACTGGTGCCGGTAACCTTACCGGACAATTGCGATTGGCAACACCGCGCGTGCCCGGCAATCATTCTTCGCTACCAGCACTTTTCAGCATTGACCCTGGAAAGGCTCGGCCATTGCCGTTGCAGCAGCACCAGCTTTCATCGGTTGCCGCGTTCAAAATCGGCAGAGGCCGAAGCCAGCCGGATTTCAGAACCCTAAAGCGCACCTTGGGCGGCATTGTAATATGCATGATGGCCTTATGGCACAAAGTGCATTTTGCACTGCGAGATCAGGCTTAAAATAAAGAATAATCTATTAAAATCAATTAGTTAGGATTGGATGAAATCTTGGCATGTCTACTGCTCTCCGTGCTTTGCATCAATACCAGCACAATGGAGTTCACGCCATGGAAAACGCAATCAATTATTTGCGCAAACACCTGCCGGAACATGAGGTAGCACTCAAGGCGCGACCTGATGGAAAGCTATTGATGTCACTTAGCCAGAACGGCACGAGCATTTACATGAAGGCTATCAATCCCTGCGCTTTGATAAGTGACAAGGATTTAAAAACGATAGTTGATGAGTTCAACCTCACCCGGGAAATGACCACCGGAAATATTCGATGGGAAGATGTCGGCAAAAAGATACTTCAGTCCCCCCTCCCCACGTTCAGTGGTAGCCCGATCAATCCCACCGCTGCCAAGATGCTTTGGAAAAAACGTCAGGCGATGGCTCTCGCAGCCCGCTAGGCGGCTAGCACTGCTTTCGGGCGCAGGCTTATGGCCGATGCCGGGGGAGCGCAACGCAGCCCCCGCTATCGCCACAGCACATCATGTGGCTAATGACTGGAGGGTACTCGGCGTACAAAAGCCGAGCCCAAGGTGCAGTTACAGGTGGAAATCCCCCGCTGCCTCCGGCTGGTAAAGCACTTTCCTGATCTCGATTCGGCGGGTTCGATCAGAAATTCGCCAGTCGATGGCATCTCCCTCCTGATAGCCGAGAATGGCGGCTCCGATGTCGGAGCACACGGAATGTTTGCCGGCGTTCCAGTCTGCGTCTTCGGGATAAACCAGGGCCACTTCGAATTCTTCATCGTCCAGTTGCAGCAAAGCCCTGGAATTCATCGTCACTACATTGCCCGGCACCTGCTGAGGTTCGACCACGACGGCCCGTTCGAGCTCATGTTCGAGTTCGACAACGGCCGGGCCCTGTTCGAGCGCGATCAGGCTCTCGAGCCTGACCTTGTCGAATTCCGTGATGTAGATCGGGGGGGCATTATTAAAGGCATCTTCACGCAAGAACTGCAGATAGCACCCCGCCGTCAGGGAAAACGTCTTCAAGGTCGAGGTTTCGCTCTCAAGCACAAAGCCGCTGCGTATGAAGGCCTTGTGCGAACGCAGGTTGTCCGGGTGGATCTTGGCGATCAGCTTTTCCGCCCGCATGTCGAGAAACGCCAGTTTCATGCCTTCGAGGATCGTGCGGGTGCCAAGGTTCTGGCCCCACTTTTCGCTGTCTCCGATGGCTAGGACTATCTCGCAATCCGAGTCGGTCTTGATCAGACGGACAAAGCCCACCGGGGCATCATGGCGGTCGTAGGCCATGAAGAATCGGCCGCCTCGGTTGAATAGATGAGTCAGGATCGGCAACTGAGTCCGATCGATGGCTTGTTCGATAGAGCGGGCAACATGGCGCGAGTCACTCAGATAGCAAGTGACGCGCTCATCCTCCAACCACTCCATCAACGTCAGTGCGTGTGCCCGAGTAATTTCAGGGCACAGCGAAATGAAAGGCTCGTTCATCTTCACCATCACCAATTCGAAGAATGAAAGCCCTTCATGGCTATGGCCATGACGGTTCTTTCGGCAACCGGCTACTTTAAGCCATAACGCGAATAATGCCGAACCGTCTGCATATCTTTCTTCTAAATCGGTTCTCTCGGCTGTGGCACAGACTCAACCCGATCGCTATAGCGGCAGAGCTATCGCTTGGGCCTGTCGCAGATTTCAATCCTCTCAACCCGCTGATCAGCGAAACCAAGCGTCCCCTATCAGAGCGACGGCGCGACGCTGCTCGCAGCGATATACCCCGCCGCTGAAGTATCGGGGATGCGATTAGAGCGCAGCAGCGTGGGGCCAAGGCCCTTCCACGCTGCAAAATCAAAGACTTTCACCTGCAACACCCTATCGATGCGCAGGCACCGCGACCTGGCCAGGGCGGAGTCGTCAGCTGTGGTGATGAGAAGCTGGCAGTAGCGCGACGATGACGATGCGCTGCATGCGCTGTCGGCGAAGCGCACGCACATGGGCTGCGCGGTGACCTGGAACAAGGCTGACCGCACCTGGGATTGTCCGTGTCAGGGTTCCATTCTAGGCCGGCGGCCAGGTCAGGCATGGGCCAGCTTGTGAGCCACTGGCGAAGCGGCCGCTGCCGGACTGAATCGCCCCTTACTGCACTTTGGCTACAGCCGTGCGCGGATCAGTCTTTCGAATTCGATGCTGCGGCTGTTGTGCTCTTGCAACTGCTGACGAAACTCCGGAGCCAATTGCTCCGCGAGCAATTGCTCGAAACCGTGGCGAATTTGCTTTTCCGTGCGCAATGCGGCGCGCAGGCGGGCGCGTCCGCGCTCGGGCAACAGCGAGGCGCTCAAGCTGTTCCAGGCGTGGCGAAACACGCCCGGCACGCTTGGGTGCTCAGCAGGTCGGCCGCCGTAGGTAAGAATCTGGTTGTGCAGGCAGTCCATCAGCATCACGCACTGCTGTTCGCGCTCGCTGAATAGCCGCTGCTGTTCGGGTGTGCCGATGCTGCCTGCGAGGCGTCGATAGCTCAGGCTGGCATCGTGGCTGGTCATCAGAAGGTGGTTGAGCTGGGTGATGGTCTTGTCCAAGGTCGGCATGCGTTGCGCCTCCCCTACGCTTGCTGACGCATTTGCGGGATGGATCAACCGGGTGCGCGCGTCGATACACGGCACCCGGTAGTCGGGCCAGGATCAGCTCTTGGCGCGGGCCGCGTCACGCATCGCCCTGACCTCGTTGTGGTTGCGCAGCACGCCCTGATACTGGCGCTCCACCAGGGTGCGGATCTGCGGCGGCAGATTCTGGGTCAAGGCTTCGCTGTAGCGTTCTTTGGCGACGTCCTCGCCACGCTCGGCTTCGTTGAGGATCGCCTCCTCATCCTTGCCAGTAATCAGTGATTTCAGGTCGACCCAGCGACGGTGCAGGTCGGCGCTCATGCTGGTGCTGTCCTCGGGCTGTCCGCCCAGTTCCAGGACGGTACGCTGCAGCTCTTCCGCCGCTTCGGCACACTGCCGCGAGCGCTGCGAGAACAGTTGCTTCATATCCGGTCGCTTGACGTCTTCGGCGCAGACCTTGAAGCCCTCCTCACCGTCCTTGCAGGTTTCAATGAGCTTGTTGAGGGTGCGTACCAGGTCTTTGCGATCGTCTGTGAGATCCATAAGTCGCCTCCGGGCCGGCTAAACGGCCATTGCTTGATGGTATGTCCCTTGATGGGGCCTACATGGATTCCGACGCCAAGGCTTCGCTGATCGTTCAGAGAATATTCCAAGCGGTAGAAAAACCGGCTTCACGTATGCACGCACCAGTTGACCGATTCGGCCGGCATGCCCAGGCAGTCTTCGCGGTGGATCACCCCCGCCGCCAGCGCTTCTTCGACATTGAGGATGCGCGGCGCGGACATCAGGCACTGCAGCACGTCGAGCGGCGCCTCGGCCCCCGTCGTACGCTCGGCGACGATATCGGCGTAGAGCTGCAGATCGTAGTCCAGGCTCATCGCATATTCGGACATGCGCGCATGGTCCACGGCGCCATTGACCGTCCAGTGGAAGGGGTGAAACAGGAATTTGCTGTGCGGGCACGCCGTGCGCTTTTCTCCGGCGAGAAAGATGATGTTGCCCATCGATTCCACGGTGCCGAGGTTGTGCGTCTTGACCGGTACCGGCAGCGAGATGAGGAAGTTGTAGAGGGAGAAGCCGTAGCTGCACTCCCCCCCCATGGTGGCGATTTTCAGCACCAATTCATCGGCGCCCTGATGGACGGCCTGGCTGCATTTGTCGATCAACTGACCACAGGTGTAGGAATTGATCGGTGCGGTGAAATGCACGACGTGAGTTCTCATGGTTTCCTCCTTTGCCAATGAAGCGCTTTGCGAGGCTTTCTCTTGAAGTGAGTGAAAACTCATCGCCGGGTTTCAATTTTTCTGCCGGCGACTGTTTGTGACGAACCGCGTGGCCTTGGCGAAAAAGCTTGAACGTGAGGGCGGTGGCGCAACTCTGTTTGTTTCAGGGGCAGCTTGCCAGGTGTCGCACCTGGCTGGCGCAGTCGCGCCAAATCGAACGAGCATCTCTGCTTCCCCCGGACCGCCGCACCGTCTCCCTCCTTCTCCTTGCGGCGGTTCCTTCTTTTTCATCCGGGAGGCGAACGCGGCTCGTCCAGGAGAGCAGCCGAACTCAGACACCGTCAGGCAGTCACACAGTCGTGGCCTGCCCCACCAGGGCCATGTGCTCGAAACGAACGGACGCACGGGAAAGCATCGATGCCACTGCTCAAACTGCTGCATTTCATGGCGCTGATCGGCTGGTGCGGCGCGCTGCTGTATCTGCCCGCGATGATCGCCGCCGGTACACGCAGCAGCGACGACCTCTTCTATCGCGACCACGGCCAACTCACCCGCACGATTTTCAATCTGATCGCCACGCCAGCGGCGTTGCTGGCCATCGGCTCGGGCACGGCGCTGTTCCTGCGCGACTCGATCTTCGATGCCTGGCTGATCGCCAAGCTCACCACCGTCGCTGGCATGGTGCTGTGTCATGCCCTGTGCGGCGTGTTGATCCTGCGCATCGAGCGCGTCACTGACCGCGCCCTGCGCCGTGACTGCCTGTTGATCGGCCTGCTGCTGGCCTTCCTGATCAGCGCCACGCTTTGGTTGGTGCTGGCCAAACCTTTCTGACCACGGAGTACCCGAGAACATGCATGACCTGCCCCGCTCCCTCTACCACCCAGTGGCCGGCAAGCAGGGGCCGAGTCGTTCAGCGTGTATCTACACCCACGCCGTGTTCGTACACCAGGCGCCCGCCGAGGTAAGCTGCCAGCCCGATCAGGGCAGCGGTCAGCAGCGACAGGTACAGCGCCCAACGTTCCATGCCCTGCTCCGGGCCGGCGTAGCGCAGCAGCCAGTTCAGCGATGCCAACGACAGCATCATCACCGCAATGATGGCATGGCACCAGGCGGTGATCTTGCGCCGGATGCTGCCGACTGCGAGCAGATCGACCAGCCCCGCCATGCTCGCCACCCAGCCACCGAAGGCGCCGACGCCCGCGAGCCAGAGACTGGCGCGCGCCCAGAACGGATCGGCCAGCAGCAGATAGGCGATGTCGGTCGCCACCAGGCCCAGCAGCGCGGCCACGGGAAAGTGGATCATCATCGGATGCAGCGGATGCCCGGCGATAGCTGCGCGACTGACGATAACTTCCTTTATTTCGGCCATCCCGGCCTCCCTGAACAGATCAATGATGAGGTTGAACAGCAGCGTCATTGGCTGACGCCCTGTTTCAAGTTGACCACGCTGACGCTGGCAGTTCCGTTTCTCGTTGCCTGCGAGGGGCCACAATCGGCGCTCGATCCGGCCGGACCGATTGCGCACGAGGTAGCGATCCTGTGGTGGGCGATGTGCGCTTTCGCCACTCTGGTGCTGATCGTGGTGACGGCGTTGTGGGTGCATGCCATGCGTCGCAACAGCCCGCAGGTGGACGACGCTCGGGCACGTCAGCTGACGTTGCGCTGGCTGATCGGCGGCGGCTTGTTGCTGCCGACCCTGAGCATTCTGGTGTTGCTGCTGTTCGGCATTCCCATCGGCCAACGCATGCTGCCCTTGCCGTTGAGCGGCGAGCAGCCCTTGCGCATCGAGGTGATCGGCCATCAGTGGTGGTGGGAGGTGCGCTACCCGGACAGCGGCGTGGTCACCGCCAACCAGCTGCACCTGCCGGTCGGTCGCCCGGTGAACCTCGACGTCACCAGCGCCGATGTCATCCATTCCTTCTGGGTGCCGCGCCTGGGCGGCAAGATCGACATGATCCCTGGCCGGGACAACCGCATCCGCCTGCAGGCCGACCGCCCCGGCATTTTCCGCGGGCAGTGCTCGGAGTTCTGCGGAACCCAGCACACGCACATGATCCTCGACGTGCAGGCTCATGAAGAAGAGGACTTCGCCAACTGGCTGCAAGCCCGCAGCGACTGGCAAGCCAGCGCCCTGCCCGGCCCTGCCGGCGAAGCCTTCGCGGCTCGCTGCGGCCAGTGCCACCGGGTAGCGGGCGTCAGCGAAGGAAATCGCGCCCCGGACCTCAGCGATGTCGGCGCGCGATCGATGCTTGGCGCCGGCGTGCTGAACAACGAGCCGGGCGCACTGTTGCACTGGCTGCAGGAGCACCAGCGGCTCAAGCCCGGCAACGCCATGCCGCTGCATGACGACCTCGACCCCGACCACCTCAGTGCCATCGCCGACTGGCTGGAGACCCTGCACCCGTGAGTACGCCAAGCAACCAGCGCGTTGCCGACCCCGAGCAACTGCACGATCAGTTCAATGAAGTCTGGGGCAACCCGCGCGGCTGGAGGTCGCTGACCATCGTCAACCACACCACTGTCGGCATTCGCTTCATGCTCACCGGGCTGGGCTTTTTCCTGTTCGGCGGTCTGCTGGCGATGCTGGTGCGTACGCAACTGGCGATCCCCGGCTACGAGTTCCTCGAACCGGACATCTACAACCAGGTGTTCACCATGCACGGCACGGTGATGATGTTCCTGTTTGCCGTACCGATGATGGAGGGCTTGGCGGTTTACCTGATTCCGAAGATGCTCGGCGCCCGTGACCTGGTATTTCCGCGGCTATCGGCGCTGGGCTACTGGTGTTACCTGTTCGGTGGGCTGATTCTGTGCGCCAGTCTGCTGCTGGGCATCGCGCCCAAGGCCGGCTGGTTCATGTACACGCCGCTTTCCAGCGCGGTGCATACCCCGGGGCCGAACTCGGACTTCTGGCTGATCGGCATCACTTTCGTGGAAATCTCCGCGGTGTCGGCGGGCGTCGAGCTGGTGGTGTCGATCCTGCGCACCCGTGCCGAAGGCATGGCCCTGAACAAGATGCCGATCTACGCCTGGTACATTCTGGTCATGGCCATGATGATCGTGGTCGGCTTCCCGCCGCTGATCCTCGGCAGCATCCTGCTCGAACTCGAGCGCGCCGTTGGCCTGCCGTTCTTCGAGGTGGCGCGCGGTGGCGACCCGATTCTCTGGCAACACCTGTTCTGGCTGTTCGGCCATCCCGAGGTGTACATCATCTTCCTGCCGGCGGCCGGCATCGTCTCGACCCTGCTGCCGGTGTTCTGCCAGCGTCCGCTGGTGGGCTATCGCTGGGTGGTGCTGTCGGTTCTCACGACCGGCTTCATCAGCTTCGGCTTGTGGGTACACCACATGTTCACCGTGGGTATTCCGCAGTTGGCGCAGGTGTTCTTTTCCGCTGCGAGCATGCTGGTAGCGATCCCGACCGGCGTTCAGGTCTTCGCCTGGATCGCCACGCTGTGGGTCGGCAAGCCGCGTTACCACGTGCCGATGCTGTGGCTGGTGGGCTTTCTGGTGATCTTCGTCTGTGGCGGCCTGACCGGCGTGATGCTGGCCCTGGTGCCCTTCGACTGGCAGGTGCACGACACTCACTTCGTGGTAGCGCACATGCACTACGTGTTGGTGGGCGGCATGTTCTTCCCGCTGTTGGCCGGCATCTATTACTGGCTGCCGCACTTCTCCGGACGCATGCCGTCGGAGCGCCTCGGCAAGTGGGGCTTCTGGCTGGTGTTCATCGGCTTCAACGTGACCTTCCTGATCATGCACTGGACCGGGCTGATGGGCATGCCGCGGCGCATCTACACCTACCAGACCGGCCTGGGCTGGGATCTGCCCAATCTGATTTCCTCGGTGGGCAGCTTCATCATGGCCATCGGCATCGCCACGGTGCTGCTGGATATCGTTCTGCACTTTCGCTTCGGTCAGAAGGCGCAGAACAACCCCTGGGATGCGGATACCCTGGAGTGGAGCACGCACCTGCCACCCAGCGCCTACAACTTCGTCAGCCTGCCGCCGGTACGCACCCGTCACCCGATGTGGGAGTGCCCTGATCTGGGCGAACGCATCGACCGTGGCGAGTTTGCGCTGACAGTGATTGACCACGGCCGCCGCGAGACCTGGGGCGTCGAACCGCTGACCGGCAAGGTGCGCGAGATCATCCACCTGCCCGGCAACAGTTGGCTGCCGTTCGCCGCCTCGGCCTTCATCGCCATCATGTGCCTGGGGCTTTTGACCAAGTTCTACTGGGTCGCGCTGGCCGCGTGCATCATCGCGGTGGCGGTGCTGCTGCGCTGGAGCTGGGAGAACGGCGCGCACCCGCTGGCGGCGCCGGATGCCCGGGTACAGCCCGGAGAGCCGCCGCTGCACTCGCGCACCTGCGACGGACCGGGACTCTGGGGCATGGGCGTGACCCTGCTGGCCAATGGTGCACTCTATCTGGCGCTGCTGTTCGGCTGGTTCTACCTGTGGACCGTGTCGCCGAACTGGCTGGTCCCGGACGAGCCGGTCATCGACCAGCGCCTGCTGCTGGCCAGCGCCGTGCTGCTCAGCATCGCCGTTCTCTGGCAGCGGCCGGTGCTGCGCCGTCTGCGTCAGAGTCAGGGAGAGCCGGCCACTCTGATCACCTGCTTTACCGGCGTGGCGCTGCTCGGTGCGCTGCATGCCGGGCTGCTGCTCTGGGCCCTGCTGACAGGCGATCTGGCACCACGTGCCACCGCACACGATGCGGTGATCACCGTGATGCTCAGCTACAGCCTGGTGCACGGCGCGTTGGCAGCCATCCTCAGCGCATTGCAGGCGTTGCGTGTGCACTATGGCTATGTGTGCAAGAACACGCCTTACGAGCCGCTGGTGGTAGAGCAGCTCTGGCAGTACAACCTGGCGGTGATGTGGATCACCTACTGCAGCGTAGTGCTGTTCCCACCTGCCTTCGGAGGTGCGTGATGCAACCGTTACGCTCGCCCTACAACCCGATCCACATCCCGCTCGGGCTGGTGCTCTGGAGCCTCTGGTTCGTTGCGATCTATGGCGGTCTTTCGGTGGGTTGTGCGTTGGTGCCGCCAGACCCTGCGCAAGGGCAATGGACCTGGCTGAACGGGCTGCTCGCCCTGCTTAGCCTGGTTACCGCGATTGCACTGCTCTTGCTGGCGCGCCTGTTTCAGCGCGCCGCCAGGCGTGACCGCGCAACCCAGTCCGAGCGTTTCGTTGCCCGTATTGCCGCCGGCGTCAACCTGATCGGTGCCATCGCTACCGTCTTCGTCGCCCTGCCGACCCTTAGCCTGCCGCCTTGCCTGTGAGAGTTCTGCCGGGCCGTTCACCACACTGCCGCTGCGATGGATCGGTAAAAAGTGTCCGCCCAAGGAGATCCCAGGCTTGTGGTTAAGGCGCCGCCAGTGACAAAACGCTAAACCCTTTATCGCGATTTCTTAAGGCGCATTAACTTTTTGTACAAGTTTTATTTGGGATTTGGGGATATCCAGGCAATTCGACGAAAGCGTGTCGTGCATTTGGTTCAGTTTATTTTTTCTGTCACTGCGGGCCAGTTCGCTCGTTGGCCTGATGCAAGATGCTGTATGCAAACAATAAACTCAGCCCGGCAGTTTTTATGAATAAATCCCATCACAAATGAATTTTTTCCAGCGCAAATCTGTATAACTCGGGTAGATGATGTCAATTTGGTTTTAATTTATACCAATCGTCCCAAGTGTTGGTATGCCATAGATACAGCGCTATGTTCATGGGTGTCTTTAAGGAGGAACTCATGAACCATGACTTGGAAAGTATTAGGTCGGCGTTAGCCAATTATGAAATTGATATGACGCCAAGACCGGACGGCAGCATCGTGCTGACCGTCGCCCATAATGAACGACAGCTCGTTCGCGTTCTCGATGGGACTTGTCCCACCCAGGAATTGATCCGGCTGATCCATTTCGATATGACTTTGGAGGAAGATGGCGAGTCGATAAGCGAAGCGGTCAAGCATTGTAACGCCATGCAATTGCCAACCTACTCGCGCGAGCCGATTTTCCGCACGCGCTCCTCCCGTTTGTGGGCCATGAGAAAGCTCACGAAAGAATGAGGATACACACGTGCCCAGATGCAAGGATTCAGCAACGATTCGGAGCAAGCCCGAAGATCTGATGGGAAGAATCAGAAGGCATATGCCCTATCGGCACCAACTGATGTACGAATGGCCCTACATAGCCGGGGCGACATGCCTGGTGGTGTTATTGGTCTGGCAACCCTTTCAACCGCCGACGTTGGCGGTGGTGTTCTCACCGGCGACACCCACGCACAGTGGTCAGCGCTCGCTTCAGGAGATCGATTCGAACTGCTATCAGGTGCACAGCGAGGCGTTCAGCGGCCAGCCCTGCGAGGATTGTGACAAGAACGGGCTCACTGCTACCTCTTCCGAGTTCCAGTTCAGCCGATCGATACTCACCTGCTGGGATGTAAATCGCGATCCGTTGCGCCCTAGCACAGCGGACAGACCCGACAACATGATGATCGAAGTGATGAAAACCAATCACTCCTTCTAGTCGCCCCGGCGCTCTCGGCTGGTATTTCCAGCCACCCCTGCCTTCTCTCCTCTTTCTTCTCTCGTATCCGATTTGTTTTTTTGATCGAATGATCAAGTCTCAATCGATACTTATCGACGCCATTCGCAATGATCGGCCGTAAACCGCTTGTGACTATTTACTTTTTCATTACAAACAGTGCCGCCATTTATAGGTAATTGGCATTTATCGCCGACTGAGATACAGGTAAAGAAATATTGGATATTTGCGGAATGGACGCCCTCTCGTGTATGTCGAATAAGTAGCGCTGACATGGTGGGTCGATATTTTCTCTATTGGTAATAGCTACTTAGGTGCCGCACGGTTGATGTCCCGAGGAAAATTGCCTTTTGTTGGCGCGCCATAATACCTGTATATAAATTGTTCGTGGAGGCACGAAGATGACAGATGAGTACAACTATCTCGATCATATGACCGCCTATAGCAGTTGCGCCAACGCGTGCGAGCAATGCGCTGCTGCTTGCCTCAGCGAAGGAGACGCCGGCCATTATCGCTGCATCGAGTTATGCCGTGATTGCGCGGACCTGTGTCGCCTTACCGCGACCCTGATGTTGCGCAACAGCCCCTATGTCGCTGTGGCCAGCCAGCTGTGCCGCATCGCCTGCTTGGCCTGCGCAGAGGAATGCGTGCAGCACGCCAGCCAGCATTGCCAGGAATGCGCGCGTACCTGCCAGGTGTGCGCAGAGGACCCATTGCTGGAGCCAGCCTGAAATGAACGGGAAAACGTCGGAACAAGCCCGCAAAACACCGGTGCCGCGCCCCGCTCAGGGGCTGCTTGACGATCCGGGGAACGAAGACCCGGGCTCGCAACTCGATGCACCGGTGCCGCTGCGCCCCTCGACCAGGTCGCAGCGGCAGAAGAAGCCCCGGCCTGACGCAGGCGAACCGCGTTAGGCCGGGCGTGGTTCAGGCCGGAATGCTCTTGGCGCGCATCTCCCGCGCCCAGATGCGATGCTGCTTGAGCGCCGTCTCGAAGCGCATGTACAGCGGATCGAAGCTGTCACCGCCGAGCATCCCGTCGTCCTCGTCCAGGCCCAGCATCGCCGCCAGCTGAGCGGCATCACCACTGAGCGCGATGGGCTTGAGGTGCTTGTAGGCTTCCAGCAGGTAGTGCTTGGCCACGCCATCGTCCTGCAGCGTCTTGAGAACGTACTCGCCACCCGGCACGAACACCGCATCGACAGTAATCGAGGGTTCCGAAGCGAAGCTGCCGTCAGGCTGCATGGGCTGACCGTCGGAGTCCTTCACCGGCGCCGCTGAAGGTGCAAGGAGTTTGGCCACGGCACCGGCACCTTCGAGCATCTTCTTCAGGCTGGCGACTTCGTCGGCCTTGCAGCCGGGCGTCAGCAGAACTGCGACGCGGCGCCCGCGAATATCGCCAGGCAGCAGATTCATCTGGCTGAGCGCGGGCGACGTCTGCGCTCTGTCGTCCAGCTTTGGCGTCGAGGTGCTGTCCAGGTCGATGCCCAGGTTCTGCGCAACGCGCAACGCCAGCAGCGGATCGATATGGGCCAGGATTTCCTTCACCTGGCGCTCGCGAATGTACAGGCGCTCGACTTTCGACAACTCGAAACTGTAGGCATCGACGATGTGCTGCTGCTCGGCCTCGCTCATGCTGCGCCAGAACAGCGTGGCCTGGGAGAAGTGGTCGGCGAAGCTGGGCGAGCGCACGCGGATCTTGGTGCCGTGCAGCGGCTCGGGATAGGAGCTGTAGCCGCCACCGCTTGGCGCCGGCGGCGTCTCGCGCGGCCAGTTGCCGTCGATCGAATTCGGCTCGTAGGAGGCGCGGCCACGGTTGATCTGCTGCCGGTGCGGCGCGTCACGATGGTTGTTGTGGAACGGACACAGCGGCCGATTGATCGGGATTTCGTTGAAATTGGGGCCGCCAAGACGCAGCAGCTGGGTATCGGTGTAGGAGAACAGTCGGCCTTGCAGCAGCGGGTCGTTGCTGAAATCGATGCCCGGCACCACATGCCCGATGTGAAACGCCGCCTGCTCGGTTTCCGCGAAGAAGTTGTCCGGGTTGCGATTGAGCACCATGCGCCCGACCACACGCACCGGCACCAGCTCCTCGGGCACCAGCTTGGTCGGATCGAGCAGATCGAAGCCGAAGCTTTGCGCATCCTCCTCGTTCATCACCTGCAGGCCCAGTTCCCATTCCGGGTAGAGGCCGCGCTCGATGTCTTCCCACAGGCCGCGGCGGTGAAAGTCCGGGTCCTTGCCGGCGAGTTTCTGCGCTTCGTCCCACACCAGCGAGCAGACACCGGCCTTGGGCCGCCAGTGAAACTTGACCAGCTTGCTCTGGCCCTCGGCGTTGACCAGGCGAAAGCTGTGCACGCCAAAGCCCTGCATCGAGCGATAGGCGATGGGAATGGCGCGGTCGGACATGGTCCACAGCACCATGTGCGCGGACTCCGGGGTCAGCGAGACGAAGTCCCAGAAGGTGTCGTGAGCCGACGCGCCGGTCGGGATCTCGTTGTGCGGCTCGGGTTTGACCGCATGGACGAAGTCGGGGAACTTGATCGCATCCTGGATGAAGAACACCGGCATGTTGTTGCCGACCAGGTCGAAGTTGCCCTCCTCGGTATAGAACTTCACGGCGAAGCCGCGCACGTCGCGCACCGTATCGGCCGAACCACGCGGCCCCTGCACGGTGGAGAAACGCACGAATACCGGCGTGCGCTTGCCGGCTTCGCTGAGGAAGTTGGCGCAGGTCAGGTCGGTGGCCGGGTCGGTCACCTCGAAGTAGCCATGGGCTGCCGAACCGCGTGCATGCACTACACGCTCGGGAATGCGCTCGTGATCGAAGTGGGTGATCTTCTCGCGCATGATGAAATCTTCCATCAGCGTCGGCCCACGTTCACCCGCGCGCAGGCTGTTCTGGTTGTCGGCGATGCGCACGCCGGTGTTGGTGGTCAGCGCCTCACCGGTGGAGTCTTCGCGAAATTGCTCGAGCTGTTCGAGCTTGGCGTTGCTGTTGCTTCTGTCGAGCGTATCGCTGCCGGCCATCTGGCTGTTCCCGGCGGTTTTCGGTTGCTTGCTCATGGGCTACTCCCGGCTGTTGGAGGCGCGCACAAGGCCGTGCGCTTGATTATCGGTGACCATGTCTGGCATGGCGGCCACGCAGGCGACCACGCGTCGCCACGGGTAATTTTTGAGGCAAGCTGCGGCTGTTCCGTTCGACTTGAATTTTTTTTGACGGCCGGCGGAGTCGGGCCGTTTCGCTTGTGACGACATGCTATAGCCAGAGCAAATTTGCCCTGAACTTCGCCTTGCTTTCGGCCTTCTACCCAAGTGCACACCCATCCCAGGAGGATCGAACATGCAAGCATCCAAACCACTGGCCTGGCTGGCCGCTGCCGCTTTCGCCATTTGCGCAGCCAGCAGTCTGCACGCTGCCAACGAAGCTGAATCGATCGATAGCGACGACTTTGTCGAGGAGGCATCGGCGAAAGGTGTCGCCGAGATCGAAACCGCAAAGCTGGCGCTGGAAAAATCCCAGAATGAAGCGGTCAAGGGCTTCGCGCAGATGATGGTCGACGATCACCGCAACGCGAATCAGAAGCTGGCTGATCTGGCCAAGAGCAAGGACCTGGAAGTGTCCGATGACGCCGAGCTGCTCAACCAGGCCAAGGCCATGGTGCTCAAACTGCGAGGCGAGGAGAGCTTCGATAAGGCCTACATGAACAATCAGGTGGTCGCTCACCGCGAAACCATCGAGCTGTTCCGCCGTGGTGTGAATGCCGATGATGCGGAAATTGCCCAGTTTGCCCGCGATACGCTGCCCAAGCTGGAGCAGCATCTGAAAAAGGCCGAGGAAATCAACGGTCAGCTACCGGAAAACTGATTGTTCGTGTGCCGGGCTGCTGATGCAGCCCGGCAATACGCTGTCAGGTCAAACCTGGCGCAATCGTTCGTAGTAATACGACAGTTGCATCAGCGCATAGCGCGCCGTCTCCTCGCGCACTTCGTTGCGGCTGCCGCTGAACTGAACCGTCTCGCTGACGATGCCCTGGTGCTGGTCGAGTCGAATCGCACAGGCGATGCACTGCACGCCATCCATATCCCCTTTCGCTTCCGCCAGCCCGGTGTTAGCCAGAACGATATCGGCATCGCTGCGCTGCAAGGCGCCGAGCGCCATTTCCCGCGCCACTTCCTCGCTGGTCAGGCCGAAGCGCTCGATGGTCTCCGGGTTGACGCCCAGGCAGCGCTGTTTGGCCTGGGGCGAATAGGTGACGAATGCGCAGTCGAGCACCTGGCCGCTACCGGGCACGTCCGCCACCAGCGAGCTGATCAGCCCGGCCGTGCAGGACTCGGCGGTGGCCAGGCGCAGCTTGTACTTGCTGAGAAAATTAACCACCTGCTCGATGCTGTGCATCTGCCCTTCTCCTTGATGCTACCCATGAAGCTCTGTGGAAGCGTCAGCAGTGGGCAAAGTTCAACCTTTCACGTTGCGCTTGCCTGGTAAAAAAAGGTCGAACCTTTGTCGCATTCGCCCCGTCAGGAAAAGGGTAAGGGGGAGATTGGCGATCATGCTCATTGCACTCCTCCAAAAGGCCCTCGCCCAGCAGGCGAGTCGTCCTCAGGTCCAAACCAAATGGAGAGAGACATGGCAAGTGCTGCAGCCTCCGCACATATTCCGTCCACACCTACCCTCTGCGCCGCAGCCAAGCCCTCCTTGCAGATGCACAGTGAGCATCCCGAGCGTAAGCGCGTACTGTTTGTGACCTCGGAGTTCGCCGACCTGATCAAGTGTGGCGGGTTGGGTGACGTATCCGCCGCGCTGCCACGTGCATTGTCGCCTCAACATGACATGCGTCTGCTGATTCCCGGCTATCGCAAGGTCGTGGAAAGTGGCCGGCCGATCCGCATCGTCGGGCAACTGCCGGGCGTGGCCGCGCTGCCGCCCTGCCAGATCGGACGCATGGATCTGGCCGATGGGCTGATCGTCTACGTTCTGCTCAACCATGCGTTGTACGAGCGCGACGGCTCGCCCTACGTGGATGCGCAGGGGCGTGACTGGGCCGACAACCACATTCGCTTCGCCCGCCTTGGACTGGCCGCTGCGGAAATCGCGTCAGGCGATGCCGGTATCCAGTGGCGCCCGGAGCTGGTGCACGCCAATGACTGGCCCGCAGCGATGGCCCCCGCCTACATGGCCTGGCGCCAGGTCAGCGCCCCTGCCGTGCTGACCATTCACAACCTGGCCTATCAGGGCCTGTGCGACATGCGCTGCGCCAGCGAGCTGGCGATACCGGAGTCGGCGTGCGGCGTCGATGGCCTGGAGTTCTATGGTCAGCTGTCGTTTCTCAAGGCCGGCATCGCCTATGCCCAGCACGTGACCACCGTGAGCCGCCGCTATGCCCGGGAAATCACCACGCCGGAGCAAGGCTGCGGCCTGGACGGCCTGCTGCGCGCCAAGGTGCTGGTCAATCAGCTCAGCGGCATCGCCAATGGCATCGACGAAAGCTGGCAGCCCGAGAGCGACCCGCATCTGCAGCAGGGCTTCAGCGCAGGTGACTGGGCCGGCAAGCAGGCCAACACCGAATACGTGCAGCGCTGGCTGAATCTCGATGCCGATGGCCCGCTGTTCGCCGTGGTGTCGCGCCTGGTGCAGCAGAAAGGTATAGATCTGACGCTGCAAGTGGCCGAACACATCGTCGCCCGCGGCGGCCGCATCGGCGTGATCGGTCAGGGCGAGCCGGCGCTGGAGGCCGCCATGGCGGAGCTTGGCCGGCGTCATCGCGGACGTATCGGCGTGCACATCGGCTTCAACGAGAGCGATGCGCGGCGGCTGTATGCCGGCAGCGACTTCCTGCTCATGCCTTCGCGCTTCGAGCCCTGCGGCCTCAGCCAGATGTATGCGCAGCGCTACGCCTCGCTACCCATCGCGCGCTGCACCGGCGGCCTGGCCGATACCATCGAGGATGGCGTCAGCGGTTTTCTCTTCGATGAGCCGCACGTCGATGCCTACCGCGAAGCGATCGACCGTGCGCTGCAGGTCTTCGAGCATCCCGAACTGCTGGAGGCCATGCGCTGCCACGCCATGCGCTCGCCGCTGTTCTGGCGACAGTCGGTGCAGCCCTATGACCGATTGTTCCAGCGCCTGTTGAGCCAGGTCAGCGCTCGCCGGGCCCTGCGTTGATGTACAGCCATGGAGCCCGGCCAATGGCCGATGGACGCGTGCGCTTCGCCCTCTGGGCGCCGAGCAGCAGCCGCGTGGAACTGGAACTGCAGGACGGTGGGCTGCAACCGATGCAGGCACAGGAGGATGGCTGGTTCGTGGCGCTGTTGGAGTGCCCGGCCGATTCCCGCTATCGCTACCGCATCGATGGCCAGTGGTCGGTACCGGACCCGGCCTCGCGCCGCCAGGTCGAGGATGTGCATGGCTTCAGCCAGGTGGTCGATCATTCGGCCCATGTCTGGCATCACCATGACTGGAATGGCCGGCCCTGGCACGAAACGGTGCTTTACGAGCTGCATGTCGGCCTGTTCGGAGGTTTTCAGCAGGTCATCGAGCACCTGCCGCACCTGGCCGACCTGGGCGTCACCGCCTTGCAGCTGATGCCGCTGAATGCCTTTTCCGGGACGCGCAACTGGGGCTACGACGGTGTGCTGCCCTTCGCCCCGGCCAACGCCTACGGTACACCCGAAGAACTCAAGCAACTGATCGACAGCGCCCATGCCCATGGCCTGATGGTATTCGTCGACGTGGTCTACAACCACTTCGGCCCGGACGGCAATTACCTGGGCGTGTACGCACGGCAGTTCTTCCACGAAGAGCGCACCACGCCCTGGGGCGCGGCCATCGATTTCAGCCGACCGCAGGTGCGCGACTTCTTCTGCGAAAACGCCCTGATGTGGTTGTTCGACTATCGCGTCGACGGCCTGCGCCTGG
>NZ_DJSX01000038.1:0-43189 GCF_002439135.1 Pseudomonas sp. UBA6323
TCTTCATCCGCCGCCCCATCGCCACCTCGCTGCTGATGGTCGGGCTGATGCTGCTCGGCATCCTCGGCTACCAGCGCCTGCCGGTTTCGGCCCTGCCCGAGATCGAGGCACCCAGCCTGGTGGTCACCACGCAGTACCCCGGCGCCAGTGCGCAGACCATGGCCTCGCTGGTGACCACGCCGCTGGAGCGGCAGCTGGGCCAGATTTCCGGCCTGGACCTGATGACCTCCGACTCCTCGGCCGGCCTGTCCAGCATCGTGCTGCAGTTCTCGATGGAGCGCGACATCGACACCGCCGCGCAGGACGTGCAGGCGGCGATCCGCCAGGCCACCCTGCCCGGCTCGCTGCCGTACCAGCCGGTCTACAACCGGGTGAACCCGGCCGATGCGCCGATCCTGACCCTGAAGCTGGCCTCGGACACGCGCCCGCTGCGCGAGGTCAACGACCTGGCCGATTCGGTGCTGGCCCAGCGCCTGTCGCAGGTGGACGGCGTCGGCCTGGTGTCGATCGCCGGCAACGTGCGCCCGGCCGTGCGCATCCAGGCCAACCCGGCGCAGCTGGCCAACATGGGCATGACCCTGGAAGACCTGCGCAGCGCGCTGACCCAGGCCAACGTCAACGCACCCAAGGGCTCGCTCAACGGCAAGACCCAGAGCTACACGCTGTCCACCAACGACCAGCTCAGCGACGCGGCCGACTACAACGACATCATCGTGCGCTACCGCAACGGCGCGCCGGTGCGCCTGCGCGACGTGGCCAGCGTGGTCGACGGGGTGGAGAACGACCAGATCGCGGCCTGGGCCGACGGCAAGCCGGCGGTGCTGCTGGAAGTGCGCCGCCAGCCCGGCGCCAACATCGTCAAGACCGTACAGAACATCCGCCAGATCCTCCCCGGCCTGCAGGGCATGCTGCCGGCGGACGTGAAGCTGGACGTGTTCTCCGACCGCACCGTGACCATCCGCGCCTCGGTGCACGACGTGCAGTTCACCCTGGTGCTCACCATCTGCCTGGTGGTGGCGGTGATCTTCGTGTTCCTGCGCCGGCTGTGGGCCACGGTGATCCCGTCGGTGGCAGTGCCGCTGTCGCTGCTGGGCACCTTCGGGGTGATGGCCTTCGCCGGCATGTCGCTGGACAACCTTTCGCTGATGGCGCTGACCGTGGCCACCGGCTTCGTGGTCGACGATGCGATCGTGATGATCGAGAACATCGTGCGCTACATCGAGCAGGGCAAGGACGGCCAGGATGCCGCCGAGACCGGCGCGAAGGAGATCGGCTTCACCGTGCTGTCGCTGACGGTGTCGCTGATCGCGGTGTTCCTGCCGCTGATCCTGATGCCGGGCGTCACCGGCCGCCTGTTCCACGAGTTCGCCTGGGTGCTGTCGATCGCGGTGGCGATCTCGATGCTGATCTCGCTGACCCTCACCCCGATGATGTGCGCCTACCTGCTCAAGCCCGACGCGCTGCCCGAGGGCGACGATGCCCACGAGCGCGCCGCTGCGCAGGGCAAGGTGACGGCGTGGTCGCGGCTGGTTCACCTGTACGAATCCAGCCTGGACTGGGTGCTGCGCCACCAGCGCATGACCCTGGGCATCGCCCTGGGCTCGGTGGTGCTGACCGTGCTGCTGTACATCGCCATTCCCAAGGGCCTGCTGCCCGACCAGGACACCGGCATGGTCACCGGCGTGGTGATCGCCGACCAGAACGTGGCCTTCGAGCAGATGCAGCAGCGCACCCGGGCCGTGGCCGAGGCGTTGCGCCAGGACGAGGCGGTCACCGGCGTGGCCGCCTACATCGGCGCCGGCTCGATGAACCCCACGCTCAACCAGGGCCAGCTGAACATCGTGCTCAAGGATCGCGGCGAGCGCGGCAGCCTGGACACGATCCTGCCGCGGCTGCAGGCCGCCGCCGCGCACATCCCCGGCGTCGCGCTGTACCTCAAGCCGGTGCAGGACGTGACCCTGGACACGCGCGTGGCTGCCACCGCCTACCAGTTCTCGCTGTCGGACATGGACAGCCGGGAGCTGGCCGAGCAGGCCGCGCGCGTCACCGACGCGCTGCGCCGCCTGCCGGAGCTGGCCGACGTCGACAACAACCTGGCCGACCACGGCCGCGCCCTGCACGTGGAGGTGGACCGCGACAAGGCCAGCCGCTACGGCGTGCCGATGCAGACCATCGACGACACCCTGTACGACGCCTACGGCCAGCGCCAGATCTCCACCATCTTCACCCAGCTCAACCAGTACCGCGTGGTGCTGGAGGTGGCGCCGGAGTTCCGCACCGCCGACGCGCTGATGAACCAGCTGGCGATCGGCAGCAACGGCAGCGGCGCGCTGACCGGCAGCAATGCCACCACCTTGGGCCAGGTCAGCTCCAGCAACTCCTCCACCGCCACCGGCATCGGCAACAGCAACACCGGCATCGCGCTGGGCGCCGGCGGCAGCATCCCGCTGTCGGCCATCGCCACCGCCACCCCGGGGACCGCGCCGCTGATCGTCAGCCACCAGCAGCAGCTGCCGTCGGCGACGATCTCGTTCAACCTGGCCCCGGGCTACTCGCTGTCCGAAGGCGTGGCGGCGATCAACAAGGCCGTGGCAGCGCTGCAGCTGCCGTCGCAGACGCAGGCGCAGTTCGTCGGCACCGCCGCCGAGTTCTCCAGCAGCCAGACCGACGTGGTGTTGCTGCTGCTGGCCGCCATCGCGGTGATCTACATCGTGCTGGGCGTGCTCTACGAGAGCTGGATCCACCCGTTGACCATCATCTCCACCCTGCCCCCGGCCGGCGTCGGCGCGCTGCTGGCGTTGTACCTGTGCGGGATGAGCCTGTCGGTGGACGGCATCGTCGGCATCGTGCTGCTGATCGGCATCGTCAAGAAGAACGCGATCATGATGATCGACTTCGCGCTGGACGCGCAGCGTGCCGGCATGAACGCGTTCGACGCGATCCGCCGCGCCTGCCTGCTGCGCTTCCGCCCGATCATGATGACCACCGCCGCGGCCATGCTCGGCGCGCTGCCGCTGGCGCTGGGCACCGGCATCGGCTCGGAGCTGCGGCGCCCGCTGGGCGTGGCCATCGTCGGCGGCCTGCTGCTCTCGCAGCTGGTCACGCTGTACACCACGCCTGTGATCTACCTGTACTTCGAGCGGTTCTCCCAGTGGGCCGCGCGGCGCCGCGAGCGTCGCGCCGCCGCACGCCTGCAGGCGGCCGGCAAGCGCACGGCATGAACATCTCCGCGCCCTTCATCAAGCGCCCGATCGGCATCAGCCTGCTGGCCATCGGCCTGTTTTTCGCCGGGCTGCTGTGCTACCTGCGGCTGGGCGTTGCGGCGCTGCCGAACCTGTCGATCCCGGTGATCTTCGTGCAGGCCAGCAACATCGGCGCCGACGCCGACACCATGGCCGCCACCGTCACCGCGCCGCTGGAGCGCCACCTCGGCCAGGTACCGGGCATCAGCACCATGCGCTCGAGCAGCAGCGACGGCCGCAGCATGGTGTTCCTGATGTTCGACACCAGCCGCGACATCGACGCGGCGGCGCAGGACGTGCAGGCGGCGATCAATGCCGCCATGGCCGACCTGCCGGCCGGCATCAACACGCCCACCTACCAGAAGGCCAACCCCAACGACGACCCGGTGATCGCGCTGTCGCTGACCTCGGACACGCAGTCGGTCGCGCAGCTCTACAACCTGGCCGACTCGCTGCTGGCGCAACGCCTGCGGCAGCTGCCCGGGGTATCGCAGGTGGACATCGCCGGCGCCTCGACCCCGGCGGTGCGGGTGGACCTCAACCTGCGCGCGATGAACGCGCTGGGGCTGAGCCCGGACGACCTGCGCAACGCCATGCGCGCGGCCAACGTGGCCTCGCCGCTGGGCTTCCTCGACGACGGCCGCAGCCAGACCGCCATCGTCCTCAACGACCAGGTGCGCAAGGCGGCCGATTTCGCCAACATCGCCATCGCCAGCCACGACGGCGCGGTGGTGCGGCTGAAGGACATCGCCACCGTCTACGACGGCCAGCAGGACGCGTTCCAGGCGGCCTGGTTCAACGGCAGGCGCGGCGTGCTGATGTACGTGTACCTGCGCAGCGGCGCCAACCTGGTGGCGACCGTGGACCGGGTCAAGGCGGAGATGCCGGCACTGTCCAGCCATCTCGATGCCGGCACCACGCTCACCCCCTACTTCGACCGCACCCCGACCATCCGCGCGTCGCTGGCCGAGGTGCAGATCACCCTGATGATCAGCCTGGCGATGGTGGTGCTGACCATGGCGCTGTTCCTGCGCCGGCTGGCGCCGACGCTGATCGCCGCGGTCACCGTGCCGCTGTCGCTGGCCGGTGCGGCGGTGGTGATGATGACGCTGGGCTTCACCCTCAACAACCTGACCCTGCTGGCGCTGGTCATCGCCATCGGCTTCGTCGTCGACGACGCCATCGTGGTCATCGAGAACATCATGCGCCACCTGGACGCCGGCATGCCGCGCATGCAGGCGGCGATGGCCGGCGCGCGCGAGATCGGCTTCACCATCGTCTCCATCACCGCCTCGCTGGTGGCGGTGTTCCTGCCGATCATCTTCGCCCAGGGCATGCTCGGCGCGTTCTTCCGCGAGTTCACCCTGACCCTGGTGGCGGCGATCATGGTGTCGGCACTGGTGTCGCTGACCCTGACCCCGGCGCTGTGCGCGCGCTTCCTGCAGCCGCACGAGGCGCACGTGCGCGAGTCGCGCACCCACCGCCTGCTCGACCGCGTGCACGGCGGCATGCTGAAGGTGTACACGGTGGCGCTGGATTTCTCGCTGCGCCACGCGCTGCTGCTGGCGCTCACCCCGCTGCTGCTGATCGTGGCCACGTTCTACCTGGCCGGCGCGGTCGGCAAGGGCAACTTCCCCGAGCAGGACACCGGCCTGATCTGGGGCCGCGCCAGCTCCAGCGCCACGGTGTCCTTCAACGAGATGAGCCAGCGCCAGCGGCGCCTGAGCGACATGTTCCTGGCCGACCCGGCGGTGAAGATGGTCGGCTCGCGGCTGGGTTCCAGCCGCCAGGGCAGCAGCGCGCAGTTCAACATCGAGCTCAGGACGATGGCCGAGGGGCGGCGCGAGCCGACCAGCCTGGTCGTCGCCCGGCTCAGCGCCAAGGCGGCGCAGTTCCCGGACCTGGACGTGCGCCTGCGCGCCATCCAGGACCTGCCTTCCGACGGCGGCGGCGGGGGTGGCCAGGGCGCGCAGAACCGGGTCACCCTGCAGGGCAACGATGCCGCGCAGCTGGCCGAATGGCTGCCGAAGCTGGTCGAGGTGCTGAAGCAGAACCCGAAGCTGCGCGACGTCGGCTCGGACGTGGACAAGGGCGGGCTGATGCAGAAGATCGTCATCGACCGCGAGAAGGCCTCGCGCCTGGGCGTGAGCATCGGCGCCATCGACGGTGCGCTGTACGGCGCCTTCGGCCAGCGCCAGATCTCCACCATCTATGCCGATCTCAACCAGTACGGCGTGGTGGTGAACGCGCTGCCGGAACAGACCGGCAGTCCGGCGGCGATCGACGACGTGTACGTGGCCTCCAGCAGTGGCCAGATGATCCCGCTCACCGCCTTCGCCCACCAGGAACCCGGGCTGGCGCCGTCGCAGGTGACCCACCAGAACCAGTACACGGTGATGGACCTGAGCTACAACCTGGCGCCCGGCGTCAGCAGCGGCGAGGGCGATGCCATCGTCAAGGCCGCCATCGACGGCCTGCGCATGCCCGGCGACATCCGCCAGGCCGAACCCGGTGGCTTCCGCCAGGCACTGGACCCGGCCGCGATGCTGATGCTGATCATCGCCGCCATCGCCACGGTCTACATCGTGCTGGGCATGCTGTACGAGAACCTGGTGCACCCGGTGACGATCCTGTCCACCCTGCCGGCTGCCGGCATGGGCGCGCTGCTGGCGCTGTGGGTGACCAGCACCGACCTGTCGGTGATCTCGACCATCGCCCTGGTGCTGCTGATCGGCATCGTCAAGAAGAACGCGATCATGATGATCGACTTCGCCCTTGAGGCCGAGCGCAACCAGGGCATGGCGCCCGAGCCGGCGATCTACCAGGCGGCGTTGCTGCGTTTCCGGCCGATCCTGATGACCACCCTGGCGGCGTTGTTCGGCGCTATCCCGCTGATGCTCGCGTCGGGCTCGGGTGCCGAGCTGCGTCAGCCATTGGGGCTGGTGATGGTCGGCGGTCTGCTGGTCAGCCAGGTGCTGACGCTGTTCACCACGCCGGTGATCTACCTGTACTTCGATCGCCTGTCGCGGCGGGCGACGGGACGTAGCGCGGCAGGGGTGGCGGTATGAACGGCAATTACCGTGTAGGAGCGAACTTGTTCGCGATCCTTCCAGACCGTTTCGCGAATAAATTCGCTCCCACAGAGGGCGCGGCGTGAACCTCTCCGCCCCCTTTATCCGCCGGCCAGTGGCGACGCTGCTGCTGAGCCTGGCGATCATGCTGCTGGGCGGCGTCAGCTTCGGCCTGCTGCCGGTGTCGCCGTTGCCGAACATGGATTTCCCGGTGATCACCGTGCAGGCCAACCTGCCGGGTGCCAGTCCGCAGATCATGGCGTCGACGGTGGCCACCCCGCTGGAGCGCTCGCTGGGTAGCATCGCCGGCGTCAACCAGATGAACAGCAGCAGTAGCCAGGGCAGCACGCGGATCATGGTCGAGTTCGATCTCGACAAGGACATCAACACCGCGGCCCGCGAGGTGCAGGCGGCGATCAATGCCGCGCGCGAGTTGTTGCCCAGCGGCATGCGCACCATGCCCAGCTACCGCAAGATCAACCCCTCGCAAGCGCCGATCATGGTCATCTCGCTGACCAGCGATACCCTGAACAAGGGCCAGCTGTACGACGTGGCCTCAACCATCCTGGCGCAGAAGCTGTCGCAGGTCACCGGCGTGGGTGAGGTACAGGTCGGCGGCAGTTCGCTGCCAGCGGTGCGGGTGGCGCTGGAGCCGCGTCTGCTCGACCAGTACGGCATCGCACTGGACGAAGTGCGCCAGGCCATCGCCGCCAGCAATGCACTGAAACCCAAGGGCGCCGTGGAAGACCCGCAGCGCCGCTGGCAGGTGCAGGCCAGCGATCAGTTGGCCAAGGCCGCCGACTATATGCCGATGATCATTCGCTACCAGGACGGCGCCGCCGTGCGCCTGGGCGATGTGGCGACCGTGACCGATGGCGTCGAGAATCGCTACAACAGCGGTTTCTATAACGATAAAGAAGCGGTGCTGCTGGTGATCAACCGCCAGAGCGGGGCGAATATCCTGCAGACCATCCGCGACATTCGCGCCGAGCTGCCGGCGTTGCGCGAGGTGATGCCGGCCAGCGTCAAGCTGGAGGTGGCCATGGATCGCTCGCCGGTGATCCGCGCCACCCTGCATGAAGCCGAGCAGACCCTGCTGATCGCCGTGGGCCTGGTGATTCTGGTGGTGCTGGCCTTCCTCGGCCGATGGCGTGCGGCGCTGATTCCGGCGCTGGCGGTGCCGGTGTCGCTGATCGGCAGTTTCGCCGCCATGTATCTGCTGGGCTTCTCGCTGAACAACCTGTCGCTGATGGCGCTGATCATCGCCACCGGCCTGGTGGTGGACGACGCCATCGTGGTGCTGGAGAACATTTCGCGGCACATCCGCAATGGCGAACCTCCGCTGGAGGCGGCGCTCAAAGGCACGCGCGAAGTGGGCTTCACCCTGCTGTCGATGAACTTGTCGCTGGTCGCTGTGTTCATCTCCATCCTGTTCATGGGCGGCATCATCGAGCGCCTGTTCCGCGAGTTCTCCCTGACTCTGGCAGTGGCGGTGGTGATATCCCTGCTGGTGTCGCTGACGCTGACGCCGATGCTCTGTGCGCGCTGGCTCAAGCCCGAGCAAGAGCAATCGCGCAGCCGCCTGCAGCAATGGGGCGATCACGTGCAGGAGCGGGTGCTGGCCGTCTACGCGCGCAGCCTGGACTGGGCGCTGCGTCATGCGTTGCTGATGCTGCTGAGTTTTCTCGCCACCATCGCGCTTAATGTCTATCTGTTCGTCAGCGTGCCGAAAACCTTCATGCCGCAGCAGGACACCGGCCAGTTGATCGGTTTCATCCGCGGCGACGACGGCATGTCGTTCCAGGTCATGCAGCCGAAGATGGAGATCTTCCGCAACGCGGTGCTGGCCGATCCTGCGGTGGAAAGCGTGGCCGGTTTCATCGGCGGCAGCGGGGGCATCAACAACGCGTTCATGATCGTGCGCCTCAAGCCCATTGCCCAGCGCAGCGACTCGGCTCAGGACGTGATCAACCGCCTGCGCAACACGGTGCCCAAGGTGCCTGGCGGACGCATGTTCCTCATGCCGGACCAGGATCTGCAGATAGGCGGGCGCCAGGGGCGCAGCTCGGAAAACGAATACATGCTGCTGTCCGATGACCTCGATTCGTTACGCACCTGGCTGCCGAGGGTGCGCGAGGCGCTGCGCGCGCTGCCCGAACTGACCGGTATCGACGCGCGGGAAACCGAGGGCGCGCAGCAGATTCGCCTGGTAGTGGACCGCGAGACGGCACGCCGCCTGGGGGTGGACATGGACATGATCACCGCGGTGCTGAACAACGCCTTCAGCCAGCGCCAGGTCTCGACCATCTACCAGGCGCTGAACCAGTACAGCGTGGTGATGGAGATCAATCCCAGGTACGCCCAGCATCCCGAAGCGCTAGACCAGATCCAGTTGATCACCGACGATGGTGCGCGCGTGCCGCTTTCGGCCTTCGCCCGCTGGGAGCGCAGCCTGGAGAACGACCGGGTCAGCCACCAGGGCCAGTTCGCCGTGGAGAACATCGGCTTTTCCCTGGCCGAGGGCGTCAGCCTGGATCAGGCGACCCGGGCCATCGACGTGGCCATCGCCCAGCTCAACCTGCCGACCGAGGTGCAGGGCACGCTGGGTGGCACTGGCGCCGCCTTCCAGCAGACGCAGGACAACCAGCCGCTGATGATCCTGCTGGCGTTGGTGGTGGTGTACCTGGTGTTGGGCGTGCTCTACGAGAGTTACGTGCACCCGCTGACCATTCTTTCCACCTTGCCGTCTGCCGGGGTCGGTGCCTTGCTCGCGCTGCAGCTGGTAGGCATGGAATTCAGCCTGATCTCGCTGCTGGGCCTGTTCCTGCTGATCGGTATCGTCAAGAAGAACGCCATCCTCATGGTCGACCTGGCTCTGCAACTGGAGCGCGGTGAGCACCTGAGCCCGCAGGAATCCATCCGCCAGGCCTGCCTGTTACGTTTCCGCCCGATCATGATGACCACCCTGGCCGCGATTCTCGGCGCCTTGCCGCTGATGCTGGGCACCGCCGAAGGGTCGGAAATGCGTCAGCCGCTGGGCATCACCATCGTCGGTGGCCTGGTGCTGAGCCAGGTGCTGACGCTCTACACCACTCCGGTGATCTACCTCTACTTCGACCGCCTGCGTCATCGCGTCAACCGCTGGCGCGGCGTGCGCACCGATGCCTCGTTGGAAAATCCGCTATGAACCGAGCTCCTTTCGCCCAAACACTCGTCTCCCTGCTGCTGGCTGGCGCATTGGGGGGCTGCGCCCTGGGGCCGGACTATCAGCGGCCCGAGCTGACGGCGCCCGTGCAGTTCAAGCAGGTCGACGGCTGGAAGAGTGCGGCGCCGGCAGACGCGCTGGAGCGCGGCAACTGGTGGGCGCTGTATGGCGACGCCGAGCTCGATGCGCTGGTCGAGCGCCTGCAGGTCTCCAACCAGAACCTGGCAGCTGCCGAGGCGCAGTACCGCCAGGCGCGCGCGCTGGTACGCAGTGCGCGGGCCAGCTTCTACCCGACGCTGTCCGGCAACGCCGGCGTGTCACGGGCCGGGCAGGGTGGTGGCGACAGCACCATCCGCACCGCCGATGGCGTCACCGTCAGCGGCTCGGGTGCATCGCGGATTTCCAAGAGCTACGACCTCAGCCTCAACGCAGCCTGGGAGCTGGATATCTGGGGCAAGCTGCGCCGCGGCCTTGAAGCCAGTCGCGCCGAATTCGACGCCAGCGCCGCCGATCTCGCCGCAGCGCGTCTGAGCCTGCAGAGCGAACTGGTGCAGAACTATCTGCAACTGCGCATCCTCGATGAGCAGAAACGCCTGCTGGACGCTACCGTGGCGGCTTATGCGCGCTCGCTGCGTCTGACCGAAAATCAGTACCGCGCCGGCATCGTGCCCAGGTCCGATGTGTCCCAGGCCACCACGCAGCTCAAGAGCACCCAGGCGCAGGCCATCGACCTGCAATGGCAGCGCGCGCAACTCGAACATGCCATTGCCGTGTTGGTGGGCGTGAGTCCGGCCGAACTGTCCATCGCACCGCGCGAGAGCCTGCCGGCGCTGCCCGAAGTGCCCGTGGCGCTGCCTTCGCAGTTGCTCGAACGTCGTCCTGACGTTGCTGCCGCCGAACGTCGGGTGATGGCAGCCAACGCGCAGATCGGCATCGCCGAAGCGGCCTGGTTTCCCGATCTGACGATCTCGGCCACGGGTGGCTATCGCGGTAGCAGCTTCGCCGACTGGATCGAAGTGCCCAATCGTTTCTGGTCACTGGGCCCGCAGCTGGCCTTGAACCTGTTCGACGGTGGCGCGCGGAGTGCGGAGCTGGAGCGCAGCGAAGCCGCCTACGATCAGACCGTGGCGCAATACCGTCAGGCCGTGCTGGACAGCTTCCGTGAGGTGGAGGATTACCTGGTGCAGCTGCGCGTGCTGGAGCAGGAGAGCGGCGTACAGCAGGAGGCGCTGGACGCGGCGCGCGAGTCGCTGCGCCTGATCGAGAACCAGTACCGCGCCGGTACCGTCGATTTCAACAGCGTGGTCAACGTCCAGGCCACGGCGCTGAACAACGAGCGCAGCAACCTCACGCTGCTGGGCAGTCGCCTGACGGCCAGCGTGCAGCTGATCGCTGCGCTGGGTGGCGGCTGGCAGGTTGGGCAACTGCACGAGAGCGACGCTAGCCATGATCGGTAGGGCGATGCCTTGCCGGTCATATTCATAACCTGACCGGTGAGCTAAATTTTCCGCTAAGATTCGCAATCTAAATCTTAAGTGATCGCAACTGGCTATCAGGGATGTCAGGCGGATACGCCTTTCGGCCGTGCGTCTTTTTTGCGCAGAGTCCTCGATGCTGATTGGTAGTTACGATTCCGCCCTGGTTTTCCTCTCGCTGTGCGTGGCGATTCTCGCGTCTTACACCGCCCTCGACCTCGCGGGGCGTATCGCCAGTGCCAGTGGCAGGGCGCGCCTGTTATGGATCGGTGGCGGCTCGGTGGCCATGGGCATCGGCATCTGGTCCATGCATTTTGTGGGCATGCTCGCCTTCAGCCTGCCGATAGACCTTGGCTATGACCTGGCTATCACCCTGTTGTCGCTGGCCATCGCCATCCTTGCCTCGGGCTTCGCCCTGTGGCTGGTTAGCCAACCTGAGCTGCCTGCTTGGCATCTGGCGCTGGGCGCGCTAGCGATGGGCGCAGGCATCGGCTCGATGCACTACATTGGCATGGCTGCGCTGCGCATGCAGCCGGGCATCGTCTATGACCCGCTGCTGTTCGGCCTGTCGCTTCTGATCGCTGTGCTGGCCTCGGGGGCGGCGTTGTCGATCGCGTTCCGCTTGCGCCGTGATTCGTCCTATGTGCGCATACTGCGTGGCGGCGCGGCAGTGATCATGGGCATCGCCATCGTCGGTATGCACTTTACCGGCATGGCTGCGGCGAATTTTCCCGCGGGCAGCTACTGCGGGGCGGCCTTCAACGGCATGGACAGCGGCTGGCTGGCCGCCCTGGTGGTGATCGTCACCCTTGCCGTGCTGGCCATCGCGTTGCTCACCTCGATCCTCGACGCTAGGTTGGAGGCACGCACCGCGTTGCTCAGCCAGTCTCTGGCCAGGGCCAATGCCGAGCTGACCGAACTGGCACTACATGATGCGCTGACCAAGCTTCCTAATCGCCTGCTGCTGGAAGACCGCATTGGCCAAAGCATCCTCCAGACACAGCGCAACGGTGGGTGCTTTGCCTTGCTGTTCATGGACCTGGACGGTTTCAAACCGGTCAACGATGCGTTCGGTCACCATGTTGGCGATCAGTTGCTGGTAGCCGTGGCTCAACGTCTGCGTGCTCATCTGCGCGCCAACGACAGCCTGGCGCGCATCGGTGGCGATGAGTTCGTGCTGCTGGCCGATCTCCGCCATCGAGAAGACGCGGCAAACCTTGCCAGCCATGTGGTGGGGCTGCTCAACCAGGCCTTCGATGTCGACGGCCATGAATTGCGGGTTTCCACCAGCGTGGGCATCGCGTTGTTCCCTGGGGACGGTCTCGACCAGCAGGAGCTATTGATCAATGCCGACGCGGCGATGTATCACGCCAAGAACCTTGGCAAGAATGGCTACAGCTTCTTCGAGAGTTCGATGAACACCAATGCGCGGCAGCAATTGCAGCTGCTGCAGGACCTGCGTGTCGCCCTCGAGCGTGGTGAGCTGCGCTTGCACTACCAGCCCAAGTTCGCCAGCGACTCCGGCGGCATGCTGGGTGCCGAGGCCTTGTTGCGCTGGCAACACCCTACGCAGGGCATGCTGGCGCCGGTACGCTTCATCGGTCTGGCGGAGAAGACCGGTCTGATCATTCCGATCGGCGACTGGGTACTAGATGAAGCCTGTCGGCAGATGCGTTGCTGGTACGACCAGGGCCATCACCACTGGCGCGTGGCGGTGAATCTCTCTGCGCTGCAGTTCTGCCACGGCGAGTTGGTCGAAACCGTGCGCCGGACCCTGGCCAAACATGCGCTGCCGGCCAACTGCCTGACCTTGGAAATCACCGAAAGCACCGCCATGCATGACGTGGGCACCAGCCAGAAGATACTCGAACAGCTTGCCGAGATGGGCGTGGACATCGCCATTGACGACTTCGGTACCGGCTATTCCAGTCTGCTCTATCTCAAACGTTTGCCAGCCAACGAACTGAAGATCGACCGGGGCTTCGTGCGGGATCTGCAGCATGACGGCGACGACGCCGCCATCGTCTCCGCCATTGTCGCCCTGGGCCAAGCGCTGGACCTGCGCATCGTCGCCGAAGGCGTGGAAACGCCCGAGCAGCAGGCGTTTCTTACCGAGCTGGGTTGCGATTCGCTACAGGGCTTTTTGCTCGGCGTTCCACTGCCGGCCGAGCAAATTGCCAGTTGAACGATATCTGGCGGATTTCCGCCATCAATCGCGCTGCTTGCGATTAACGGTTTGTGCGGCCTTGACCACGTCGCTGCCGATCACCGATTCGAACTGTTGCCACACCGGGCGCATGGCGTCGCGCCAGGCTTCGCGCTCTTCGCTGCTGAGGGTGATCAACTGGCTGCGGCCCGAGTCGATGATGCGCTGGCGGTCGGCCTGGTTGGCGGCTTCGGCCTGCTTGTTCACCGCGTAGGTGACTTCATCGATGATGGCTTCCAACTCCACGCGCATCTGATGCGGGATGCCGTACCAGAAGCGTGAGTTGCTCACCAGCATGTAGTCCAGCACGCCATGGTTGGTTTCGCTGATGAAGGGCTGCACTTCGTGCAGTTTCTGGCTGTAGATGTTCGACCAGGGATTTTCCGCGCCCTGCACCTGGCCGCTCTGCAGCGCCTTGAACACTTCCGCGAAGGGTAGTTTCTGGGTGTTGGCGCCGACCTGGCGGAATTGCGCCTCCAGCACCGCCGATGGCTGGATGCGGAAGCTCAGGCCGTTGGCGTCGCCAGGCGTATGCAGCGCGCGGGTCGCCGACAGCTGCTTCATGCCGTTGTGCCAATAGGCCAGGCCGACGATGTTGTGATCTTCCATCGAGCGCAGCAGCTGCCGGCCCTTGGAACGTTTCTGGAAGCGGTTGACCGCCTCGATGTCATCGAACAGGAAGGGCAGGTCGAACACCTGCAGTTGCTTGGTGTACTGCTCGAACTTGGCCAGCGAGGGCGCCAGCAGCTGTACTTCGTTGTTGCGCAGCGCTTCGAGCTCGTTGGCGTCGCCGTAGAGGCTGGAGTTCGGGTAGACCTCGACCTTCACCTTGCCGCCCAGACGTTCTTCCACCAGTTGTTTGAACATCAACGCGCCTTGGCCTTTGGGGGTGCCATCGGCGACGACGTGGGAGAATTTGATCAGGATAGGTTCATCGGCCAGTGCCGTGGCGGCACCGAAAGAGGCTAACGCCAGGGCGCAAGCGGCCAGGGCGCGGACTGGATTGAACATACTGCTTCCTTTTCTTCTTATCGGTTGCGGTGCCTTGGCAGGCGCCTCGTGTTGGTCGCTCCGCTGTTCTGTCGGGGATAGGCAGCACCCCGGACAGCTCCGAGCTGGGTCTTGCATGGCAAGGGTTATGCCATTGTGGCGATTTTCCGCCAGCCTGCTTGGGTCGTTAAAAAGCATGTGATCTGGCGCACAGCGGGTGGCGGATAACCGCCATATGCAGGCGGGCGGGGAGCGGAAAGTTGCCGGTGCGCAGGCTGCCTGTCGGCGCCTGTTATGCTGTGCCGATCGTCTTAACCCAGGAGTGCTCCGATGAGTTGGTCCGCTCAGCAGTATTCCCTGTTCGAACGCCAGCGTACCCGCCCGGTGCATGACCTGCTGGCGGCGATACCTCGCGATGGTATCGAGCTGGCCGTCGATCTGGGCTGCGGCCCCGGCAATTCCACTGGCGTATTGCAGGCGCATGCGCCACAAGCGCGAGTGATCGGTATCGACAGCAGCGAAGATATGTTGCGTGCGGCGCGTGAGCGCTTGCCACAGGTCAGCTTCCAGCTGGCAGATATCCAGCACTGGCAGGCCGAGCGCGCGCCGCACCTGATCCTGGCCAACGCCTCGCTGCAATGGTTGGACGATCACGCGCAGCTGTACCCGAGATTGCTGGCACAGTTGGCGCCCGGCGGCTGGTTGGCGATCCAGACGCCGGACAACCTGCATGAGCCGGCGCATCGTCTGGCCCGTGAAATTGCGGCCGATGGGCCCTGGGCTGCACGTATCGGTGAGGTGCGTCATGCCGAGCGGCACAGTGCGCAGACCTATTACGACATCCTCGGCGCGCATGCCAGCGAGCTGGACATCTGGCGCACGACCTATTTCCATGTGCTGGACGATGCCGCGGCGGTGGTGGAGTGGTTCAAGTCCACGGCGCTATTGCCGTTCCTGCAGCCGCTGGAGGCTGAGCAGCAGGTGGCATTCCTTGAGCGCTATCAGGCAGCGATCGCCGAGGCCTATCCGGCGCAGGCTGATGGCCGGGTGTTGTTGCCGTTTCCACGGCTGTTCCTGGTTGCTCGGCGCTAGCGCAGCAAGCTGTCGCGGCTAAAGCCCCTCCCACAGGTTTGTGGCAACCGGTGGGAGGGGCTTAGCCGCGATCCTTAAACGAAAAGCCCTGCATCTGCGGGGCTTTTCGTTCAGTGCGCCAGGGCAACCAGTCCGGCGTGTTGCGCCAGTTCCAGCAACGGCTGTGGGTACACGCCGATGATGAAGGCGAGCAGGGCGACCACCAGTAGCATGATGCCACCGGCGCGCTGACCCCAGTCGAAGGGCGCGTCGTGGCGATGCATGTTGGGTTCGCGCATGAACAGGGTGACCATCACCCGCAGGTAATAGAACACGCCGATGGCGCTACCCAGCACCATGGCGCCGAGCAGCCACCACAGCTGCGCCTCGACACCGGCGGCGATCACGTAGAACTTGCCGATGAAGCCTGCCGTCAGCGGAATGCCGGCCAGCGACAGCATCATCACCGTAAGCACGGCGGTCAGGTAAGGGCGCCGCCAGAACAGGCCACGGTACTCGTACAGTGCATCGGCATCGCGGCCGCTGTAGGGCGTGGACATCAGGGTGATCACGCCGAAAGCGCCGAGGCTGGTCAGCACGTAGGTGGCCATGTACACGCCCACCGCTTCCACGGCCAGGCCCTTGCTGGCGATCAGCGCCACCAGCAGGTAACCGAAGTGGGCGATGGAGGAGTAACCCAGCAGGCGCTTGAGGTTGTTCTGCAGCAGGGCCAGCAGGTTGCCGAACAGGATCGAAGCGATGGCGATCAGGGTCAGCAGGTCGCTCAGCCAACCGCCGCTCATGGCCGGGGATATCTGGTACAGGCGCAGCAGCACGGCGAATACCGCCACCTTGCTGGCGGTGGCCAGGAAGGCCGCCACCGGCGCCGGAGCGCCTTCGTAGACGTCCGGTGTCCAAAGGTGGAAGGGCACCAGCGACAGCTTGAAGGCCAGGCCGATGAGCATCATGCCGATGCCGATCTGCACCAGTTGGCTGCTCTCGCGTGCCAGGCTGACACCCAGGTCGACGAACGCCAGGTTGCCGGACTCGGCGTACAGCAGCGCCATGCCGAATAGCAGGAAGGCGCTGCCTGCGGCCGACAGCACCATGTACTTGATGCCGGCTTCCAGCGAGCGCTTGTTGAAGAAGGCGTAGGCGATCATCCCGTAGGTCGGCACCGACAGCAGCTCCAGGCCAATGAAAAGACCAGCCAGATGTTGCGCGCTGACCAGCACCAGACCGCCGGCAGCCGACAGCAGCACCAGCAGGTAGAGCTCCTCGCGGTTGCGTGGGTAACCCTTGCCCGACTCACCTCCCAGGTAGGCATGAATAAGCGTGATGCAGGCCAGGCTGGCGGCCAGCACCAGCGCCATGTAGTAGCAGGCGAAGTTGTCGATCAGCAGCAGCGGGGTGACTTCCAGTGGTGCCACGTCCAGCGTTGGAATGAGCGACAGCAGCGCCAGATTCAGGCCCGCGACCGAGAGGATGAAGGTCACCGTGTGATTACGCTTGGCGGCGATCGCCAGCATCACCACGACAGCGGTGAGGCTGGTCACCAGCAGCGGCAGCAGGGCGATCAGGTGTTGCAGGGTGAAGTCGACAGCGTGATGTTCCATGAGTCTCTAATCCTTACCCTTACCGGCCCGAGGCGAGTTGATCGAGGGCGCCTGCCATCCACTGCTGCACGCCATGCATGCTGGCAGCGGAGGTGTCGAGCACCGGTTGCGGGTAAACGCCAAGCAGAATCAGCAGCACGCCAAGGCCGAGCACCATGGCCAATTCGCGGGCTTTCAGCCCGGGCAGCGGCGCGTCCTGTTGCACCGGGCCGAAGTAGGCGCGGTGGATCATCGCCAGGGCGTACACCGAGCCGAGTACCAGGCCGCTGGCGGCGATCACCACGACCCAGGGCGCGCCAGGGAAGCTGCCGAGCAGGATGAGGAATTCGCCGACGAAGTTACCCGTGCCCGGCAGGCCCAGCGCGGCGGCGGCGAAGAACAGGCTGATGGCCGGCAGCCAAGGCATGCGCGCCCAGATCCCGCCCATCTGGCGCAAATCACGGGTGTGCACGCGTTCGTACAGCTGGCCGCAGAGGATGAACAGCGCGGCAGCGGACAGGCCGTGGGCGACCATCTGTACCACTGCGCCCTGCAGGGCGATCTGGCTGCCGGAATAGATGGCAATCAGCACGAAGCCCATGTGCGACACGCTGGAGTAGGCCACTAGGCGCTTGATGTCGGTCTGCGCGAACGACAGTAGTGCCCCGTAGATGATGGCGAACACGCCGAGCCACTGGGCGATGGGCGCGAACTCCGCCGATGCATTGGGGAACAGCGGCAGGGCGAAGCGCAGCAGGCCGTAGGCGGCGGTCTTCAGCAGGATGCCGGCCAGGTCGACGGAGCCGGCGGTCGGTGCCTGGGCGTGGGCGTCCGGCAGCCAGGAGTGCACCGGCACCACCGGGAACTTCACCGCGAAGGCGACGAAGAAACCGAGCATCAGCAGGTATTCGGTGCCCGGCGCCAGTTCGGTCTTCAGCAGGTCGGCGTAGTTGAAGGTCAGCACGCCGGTCTGGTTGAAGTGCACGAACACCAGGGCCAGGATCGACACCAGCATCACCAGGCCGCTGGCCTGGGTGAAGATGAAGAACTTGGTGGCGGCGGTGATGCGGGTGCGGCCGTCGCTGCCGCTATGACCCCAGAGCGCGATGAGGAAGTACATCGGCACCAGCATCATTTCCCAGAAGAAGAAGAACAGGAACAGGTCGACGGCGAGGAACACGCCGACCACGCCGCCGAGAATCCACATCAGGTTGAGGTGGAAGAAGCCGACGCGGTTCTGGATCTCGTTCCACGAGCACAGCACCGAGAGCACGCCGAGCAGGCCGGTAAGCACCACCATCAGCACCGACAGGCCGTCCATCGCCAGGTGAATGGTGATCCCCAGACGTGGAATCCAGTCGATGATGAACTCGTGGGCCCAGCGTGGGCCGCCGTCCGGGGCCGGCGCCAGGGTGAAATCACCACTGACCCATAGCCACAGGCTCAGGCCGAACAGCAGACCCATGGTGATCAAGGCGATCCAGCGCGGCAGGACGTGGCCGAAGCGCTCGCCTTGCCAGCACAGCAGGCCGCCGATGAAGGGAATCAGGATTAGCCAGGGCAGAATCATGACAGGCTGTTTTCCTTAACTCAGAAAGAGGATGGCGGCGAGCACCAGTACGGCGCCCCCGGCGATCGAAGCGGCGTACCAGCGCACCTGGCCGGTTTCGCTGCGCACCAGTGCGGCGTTGCCACCACGCGCAAGCAGCGGAATCAGGCCGATGCTGCGGTCGATGGGGTCGCGGCGCAGCAGGTGGCAGAGCGCAAGGTAGGGGCGCACGAACAGCTTGTCGTAGAGCCAGTCGAAGCCCCAGGCAGCGAACCACAGGGCGCTCAGCAGGCGACCCGGCGCGCTCTGCGCTACGGCAGACGCAACGCGACGCTTGCCGAGGAAGAGCAGGGCGGCGATGACGATGCCGCTCACCGCGATCAGCCCCGACAGCAGCTCCAGGCTGTGCTTGGCCTCGCCACCGGCATGGCCGGCGCTCTGTGGCAGCACGCCGGCCAGCGGCGGGGTGATCCAGGCGCCGATGAAGGTGGACAGCACGATCAGTACCAGCAGCGGCAGGTTGTGGGCGATGCCATGGCCGGCGTGTGCCTCGGTCTTCTGCTCGCCGTGGAAGGCGATGAAGATCAGGCGGAAGGTGTAGATCGAGGGCAGGAAGGCGCCGACCAGGCCCGCGTAGAGCAGCTCGCTATGACCGCTGGCGAAGGCTTCCCAGAGTATCTCGTCCTTGGAGTAGAAGCCGGCGGTCAGCAGCGGCAGGGCAGCCAGGGCAGCGCCGCCGACGACGAAGCTGGCGTAGGCCAGCGGCAGCTTCTTCCACAGCCCTCCCATTCTGAAGATGTTCTGCTCGTGGTGGCAGGCGTGGATCACCGCACCGGAGGCGAGGAACAGCAGGGCCTTGAAGAAGGCGTGGGTCATCAGGTGGAAGATCGCCGCATCCCAGGCACCCACGCCCAGGGCGAGGAACATGTAGCCGATCTGGCTCATGGTCGAATAGGCAAGGATGCGCTTGATGTCGGTCTGCACCAGTGCGGCAAAGCCGGCCAGCACCAGGGTCACGCCGCCGACGATGCCGACCAGTTCGAGAATCTCTGGGGTCAGCAGGAACAGGCCATGGGTGCGCGCGATCAGGTACACACCAGCGGTGACCATGGTCGCGGCGTGGATCAACGCCGACACCGGGGTCGGGCCGGCCATGGCATCGGCCAGCCAGGTCTGCAGCGGCAGCTGGGCGGACTTGCCCACCGCGCCGCCCAGTAGCATCAGAGTAGCCAGCCATAGCCAGATGTCGCCGGCCACATATTGCTGCGGCGCCAGCACCATCAGCTCCTGGATGTTCAGCGTGCCGAGATTGATGAACAGCAGGAACATGCCGATCATCAGGAACACATCGCCGACGCGGGTGACGATGAACGCCTTGAGCGCCGCGTTACCGTTGGGCACGTGCTTGTAGTAGAAGCCGATCAACAGGTACGAGCACAGGCCCACGCCTTCCCAGCCGAAGAACAGCACCAGCAGGTTGTCGCCGAGTACCAGCAGCAACATGCTGAAGATGAACAGGTTGGTGTAGGCGAAGAAGCGCGAATAGCCTTCTTCACCGCGCATGTACCAGCTGGCGAACAGGTGGATCAGAAAACCCACGCCAGTGACCACGCCGAGCATGGTTGCCGACAGGCCGTCCAGATGCAGGGTGAAGCTCGGCGCCAGGCTTTCGACGTTCATCCACTGCCACAGGGTCAGGCTGTAGGCGCCGCCGGCCGGCGGATTGCCGAGGAACGCGGCGATGACCCAGGCAGCGCTGGCGGCCGCCAGGCCGATGGAGCCCACACCGATCAGCGCACTGGTGTTTTCCGAGAAGCGTCCGCGCGAGAAGGCCAGCAGCAGCCAGCCGAGCAGCGGGAAAAATAGAGTCAGGGCTAGAAGGTTCATCCGCGCATCTCGCTGGCAGCGTCGATATCCAGAGTGTTGAAGCGGCGATACAGCTGCAGCAGGATCGCCAGGCCGATACTGGCCTCCGCGGCTGCCAGGGTGATCACCAGAATGAACATCACCTGGCCGTCAGCCGCGCCCCAGCGGGCTCCGGCGACGACGAAGGCCAGCGCGGCGGCGTTCATCATCACTTCCAGGCTCATCAGGATGAACAGGATGTTGCGCCGCACCATCAGGCCGACCAGGCCGATGCAGAACAGCACGCCGGCCAGGGCCAGGCCGTGTTCCAGAGGTATACCGGTCATACGCTGGGCTCCTTGGCATCATGGCGGCCCAGGTGGTAGGCAGCGACCAGTGCGGCGAGCAGCAGCATGGAAGCCAGCTCCACCGCCAGCAGATAGGGGCCGAACAGGCTGATGCCGACGGCCTTAGCTTCCACTGTGGTGTGGCCGATGTGGGCGTCGCTGACGTGGTTGAGCAGCACATAGAGCAACTGGCCGAGCAGCAGGGCGCTGAGAATCGCTGGGCCAACCCAGATGCCGGGCCTCAGCCACTTGCGCTCCTGCTCGGCGGCAGCCGGGCCGAGGTTGAGCATCATCACCACGAAGACGAACAGCACCATGATGGCGCCGGCATAGACGATGATTTCCAGCGCGCCGGCAAAGGGGGCGCCCAGGGCGAAGAACACCATCGACACCGCCAGCAGCGAGACGATGAGATAGAGCAGGGCATGCACCGGGTTGGTGTTGGTGACCACCCCAACCGTCGATGCCACCGCCACGCCGGCAGCGAAGTAGAACGCGAATTCCATCAGAAGCTCCTTACTCCGCTCGCCTCATGAGAAGCAGCGGCATATCTCGGGATATGACGCCAAAGCCGTAGGAGCGAGCTCTGCTCGCGAAGCGTTTGGCGTTGTCTGCGTTCGCGAGCAGAGCTCGCTCCTACAGGGCGGGAAAATCCATGACCCTGGCTCATGGCAACAGCCCCTTAACATTGATCGGCTCGGCCTCGTTCTGCGCGGCGCCCTTGGGCTTGCCGGCGATGGCCATACCGGCAACGCGGTAGAAGTTGTAGTCCGGGTTCTTGCCGGGGCCGCTGATCAGCAGGTCTTCCTTCTCGTACACCAGATCCTGACGCTTGAACTCGCCCATCTCGAAGTCGGGGGTGAGCTGGATCGCGGTGGTCGGGCAGGCTTCCTCGCACAGGCCGCAGAAGATGCAGCGCGAGAAGTTGATGCGGAAGAACTCCGGGTACCAGCGACCGTCGTCGGTTTCGGCCTTCTGCAGCGAGATGCAGCCCACCGGGCAGGCCACGGCGCACAGATTGCAGGCGACGCAGCGCTCTTCGCCGTCGGGGTCGCGGGTCAGGACGATGCGGCCACGGTAGCGCGGCGGCAGGTAGACCGCCTCTTCCGGGTATTGCAGGGTGTCGCGCTTGCGAAAGCCATGGCTGAAGACCATGACCAGGCTGCGCAGTTGGGTGCCGGTACCGACCAGCACGTCCCAGATGTACTTGAACATTGCTTTTCTCCTTACTGGGCCGTGGCCAGCACGACGGCGCCGGTCACCAGCAGGTTGATCAGGGTCAGCGGCAGGCAGAACTTCCAGCTGAAGGCCATGACCTGGTCATAGCGCGGGCGTGGGATCGACGCGCGCAGCAGGATGAAGATCATGATGAAGAAGGCCGTTTTCAGCGCGAACCAGAAGAACGGAATCTGCGGCAGGATGCCGAACGGGCCGTGCCAGCCACCAAAGAACAGGGTTACCAGCAGCGCCGACACGGTGACGATGGCCACGTATTCGCCAACGAAGAACATGCCCCATTTCATCCCGGCGTATTCGATGTGGTAACCATCGGCCAGCTCCTGCTCGGCTTCCGGCTGGTCGAACGGGTGACGGTGGGTCACGGCGACAGCAGCGATGAAGAAGGTACAGAAGCCGAAGAATTGCGGAATGATGAACCACAGGTTCTGCGCCTGGTAATCGACTATGTCGCGCATGTTGAACGAGCCGACCTGCGCCACCACGCCCATCAGCGCCAGGGCCAGGAAAACCTCGTAGGACACTGTCTGCGCCGAAGCGCGCAGGGCACCGAGCAGGGCGAACTTGTTGTTGCTCGACCAGCCGGCGAACAGCACGGCATAGACCGACAAACCGGCCATGGCGAAGAAGAACAGGATGCCGATGTTCAGGTCCGCCACGCCCCAGGTCGGGGTGATGGGGATGATGGCGAAGGCCATCAGCATCGCCGAGAAGGCGATCATCGGCGCCAGGATGAAGATGAACTTGTCGGCGAACGGCGGCGTCCAGTCCTCCTTGAAGAACATCTTGATCATGTCGGCGGCGATCTGGAACATGCCGAACGGCCCCACACGGTTGGGACCGTAGCGATCCTGCCACCAGCCGAGCAGACGGCGCTCGATGAAGCTCAGCAGCGCGCCGCAGACCACCACCACCAGCAGGATGACGATGGCCTTGAGTACAGCGATGACGATCTCGATCAGTTCGGGCGTCAACCAGCTCATTGCGCGGCCTCCTGCAGCAGGGTCACGCTGGCACCGGCGACTGCTGCCGGAATGCCCGGCAGGCCAACCGGCAGACCGACCAGACCGACGGCCAGATCATCACGCACCTGCAGCGGCAGGCGCAGTGCCTGACCGTTGACGCGCAGGGCCAGCAGTGCACCGTCGTTCACGCCCAGGCGTGCCGCCTCATCGCGGGCCAGGACCACGTAGGGCTCGGGCATGCGTTCCTGAATCGGTTTGGCGCGCGCGGAGTTTTCCTCGCTGCCGAACAGGTGGTGCAGCGGCGCCACCTGCCAGGTGCCGGCTGCCGGGTTGAACGCGGCGTTCACGGCGAACCAGGGCAGGGCGTTACCGGCGGCTTCGAGCAGGCGCACGCCGGGGTCGCCGGCACGCAGGTGACCACCGACCTCGTCCTGGAACTTGTTCCAGGCCTGTGGCGAGTTCCAGCCCGGCGACCAGGCGAACGGAATCTGCTGCCGATCTTCCTTGCTGCCGGCGTAGCCTTCCATGGAGAAGGCGAAGGCGGTGTCCTGATCCTGCGGCTGACGCGGCTCGTGCACGCTGATGTTGGCGCGCATGGCGGTGCGGCCGCTGTAGCGGTGCGGCTCGCGTGCGAGCTTGAGGCCCTTGATGCGGAACGAGGCGCTCGGCGCTGCATCCTTGATGCCGGACAGCAGCGGGTTGCTGGCGGCGCAGGCTGCGGTGACCTGATCCAGTTGCGTCCAGTCCACGGCCTTGCCCTGCAGGGTGCTGTGCAGCGCGTGCAGCCAGCGCCAGCCTTCGCGGATCAGGATGCCCGCGTCGTAGTAGCTCGGTTCATAGACCTGGAAGAAGCGCTGGGCGCGGCCTTCGAGGCTGACCAGGGTGCCGTCGCCTTCGGCGAAGCTGGCCGCCGGCAGCAGCAGATGGGCGCGTTCGCTGGTGGCGGTGCGCTGGTGATCGGCGACGATCACCGCTTGCGCGGCGCTGAGCGCGGCGTCGACCTTGGCCGCATCGGCGCGGCGGTACAGGTCGTTTTCCAGCACGATGACGGCATCGGCGTGGCCGTTGCTCAGAGCATCGAGTGCGGCATCGACGGACTCGCCGCCCTGCTCTTTATCCAGAAGAAGTGCCAGCCCCAGGCTGTTGGCCTCGGGTACCACCAGGCTCAGCGAGCCGTTCTTCTCGCGGTTCTTCAGCGCGCTGGCGATATTGGCGGCGGCTTCGATCGGGGCCTTGTCGCCCAGGGAGGCGCCGGAAACGACCAGCGGGCGCTTGGCATTGATCAGGGCATCGGCGATGCGCTGCACCAGTTCGCCGGCTTCGGCGTCCAGGCCATCGACGGCCGGTGCGCTCGGGTCGATGGCGTGGGCCACGGCGAAACCGATACGGGCCAGGTCGGCCGGCGCGGCATGCACACTTTCGGCGGCCACGTCATCCAGGCGGGTTTCGCCGACGCTGGCAATAAACAGCGGGTGCAAAGCGTGCTGTGCAACGTTCTGCACGGCTGCCATGTGCCAGTCCTGAATACGCGCACCGGCAGCGATTTCGGTGGCCTTGCCCTTGACCGCCTGGCGCAGGGCCAGGGCCAGGCGTGCGGCGGTCTGGGTCAGGTCTTCGCCGAGAACGAAGATGGCGTCGTGCAGTTCGACATCGCGCAGGGTCGGCGTTGGCAGCGGGCCGTTTTGTAGGATGTCGCGGATCAGGCGGATATTGGCCAGTTCGCCAGCGGCGATACCGCTGTAGAAGTTGTCGGCACCCACCAGTTCGCGCAGGGCGAAGTTGGATTCCAGGCTGGCACGCGGCGAGCCGATGCCGATCACGCGCTTGCCCTTGAGCAGCTCGGCGGCCTTGTCCAGCGCGGCATCGATGCCGATAGCCTGGCCAGCCAGCAGCGGCTGACGCGGGCGATCCGCATTGTTGACGTAGCCATAGCCGAAACGGCCACGGTCGCAGAGGAAGTACTGGTTCACCGAGCCGTTGAAGCGGTTCTCGATACGGCGCAGCTCGCCGTAGCGCTCACCGGGGCTGATGTTGCAGCCGCTGGAGCAGCCGTGGCAGATGCTCGGGGCGAATTGCATGTCCCACTTGCGGTTGTAGCGCTCGGCGTGGGTCTTGTCGGTGAATACGCCGGTCGGGCAGACCTCGACCAGGTTGCCGGAGAACTCGCTTTCCAGCGTGCCGTCCTCGACGCGGCCGAAGTACACGTTGTCGTGCGCCCCATAGACGCCCAGGTCGGTGCCGCCAGCGTAATCCTTGTAGTAGCGCACGCAGCGGTAGCAGGCGATGCAGCGGTTCATCTCGTGGGCGATGAAGGGGCCGAGCTCCTGGTTCTGGTGGGTACGCTTGGTGAAACGGTAGCGACGGGCGTTATGCCCGGTCATCACCGTCATGTCCTGCAGGTGGCAGTGACCGCCTTCCTCGCACACCGGGCAGTCGTGCGGGTGGTTGGTCATCAGCCATTCGACGACGCTGGCGCGGAACGCCTTGGATTCCTCGTCGTCGATGCTGATCCAGGTGTTGTCGGTGGCAGGCGTCATGCAGGACATGACGATGCGACCACGGGTGTCGTTCTCGTCGTTGTACTGCTTGACCGCGCACTGGCGGCACGCCCCGACGCTGCCAAGCGCCGGATGCCAGCAGAAGTAGGGGATATCGAGTCCGAGGGACAGGCAGGCCTGCAGGAGGTTGTCTGCACCATCGACTTCGAAATCTTTGCCGTCTACGTGGATAGTGGCCATTTCTTTAAGTCTTCGTTTACCCGCTTCATAAAAGCGGCTGGCTAAGGGAATTAGTCTGTTCAGCTCGCACTTGCCGGCATGCGGGGCGTGGTCGCCACCTTGGCCACGCCGGCCTCGAACTCTTCACGGAAATACTTGATCGCGCTGCCCAACGGCTCCACGGCGCCTGGCGCGTGAGCACAGAAGGTCTTGCCCGGGCCGAGGAAGTTGACCAGGCCGAGCAGGGTGCGGATGTCGTCGGCGGTGCCTTCGCCGCGCTCCAGGGCGCGAAGAATCTTCACGCTCCATGGCAGGCCGTCGCGGCACGGCGTGCACCAGCCGCAGGACTCGCGGGCGAAGAACTCTTCCATGTTGCGCAGCAGGGAAACCATGTTGATCGAGTCGTCCACCGCCAGCGCCAGGCCGGTGCCCATGCGCGTGCCGACCTTGGCGATGCCGCCGGCGTACATCTGCGCCTCGAGGTGCTCGGGCAGCAAAAAGCCGGTGCCGGCGCCGCCGGGCTGCCAGCATTTGAGGCGATAGCCGTCGCGCATGCCGCCGGCGTAATCCTCGAACAATTCGCGGGCGGTGATGCCGAACGGCAGTTCCCACAGGCCGGGGTTCTTCACCTTGCCGGAGAAGCCCATCAGCTTGGTGCCGTGGTCTTCGCTGCCCGGGAGGGCGAGGCCCTTGTACCACTCCACGCCCTGACCAACGATGGCCGGCACGTTGCACAGGGTCTCGACGTTATTGACGCAGGTCGGTTTGCCCCACACGCCGACTGCAGCGGGGAAGGGCGGCTTGGCGCGCGGGTTGGCACGGCGGCCTTCCAGCGAGTTGATCAGCGCGGTTTCCTCGCCGCAGATGTAGCGGCCGGCGCCGGTGTGCACGAACAGCTCGAAATCGAAGCCTGAGCCGAAGATGTTCTTGCCGAGCAGGCCGGCAGCCTTGGCTTCGTCGATGGCGCGGTTGAGGTTGGCGGCGGCGTCGACGTATTCGCCGCGCAGGAAGATGTAGCCGCGGTAGGCCTTGAGGGCGCGCGCGGAGATCAGCATGCCTTCCACCAGCAGGTGCGGCAGCTGCTCCATCAGCATGCGGTCTTTCCAGGTGTTGGGCTCCATTTCGTCCGCATTGCACAGCAGGTAGCGGATGTTCATGGATTCGTCGGCCGGCATCAGGCCCCACTTCACGCCCGTGGGGAAGCCTGCACCGCCACGGCCCTTGAGGCCGGATTCCTTGACGGTCTGCACGATGTCGGCCTGCGCCATCTCGGTCAGCGCCTTGCGTGCGGCCGCGTAGCCGTTCTTCTGCTGGTATTCCTCCAGCCATACCGGCTGGGCGTCATCACGCAGGCGCCAGGTCAGCGGGTGGGTTTCTTCGCTGCGGGTAATGCGGTTGGCTGGGCCGATGGAGGTCAGGGTCTTCATTTGTAGTCCTCCAGCAGCTTGGCGACGCCGTCGGGTTGAACGTCGCCGAAGGTGTCGTCGTCGATCATCAACGCCGGAGCCTTGTCGCAGTTGCCCAGGCAGCACACCGGCAGCAGGGTGAAACGCTCATCGCTGGTGGTTTGGCCAAGGCCGATGCCAAGCTGCTTCTGCATCTCACTGATCACCGATTCATGGCCGCCGATGTAGCAGGTCATGCTGTCGCACACGCGAATCACGTGGCGACCGACGGGCTGACGGAAAATCTGGCTGTAGAAGGTGGCCACGCCTTCGACGTCGCTGGCAGGAATGCCGAGAATCTCGCCAATGGCGTTAGCAGCGCCATCTGGCACCCAGCCGCGTTGCTTCTGCACGATCTTCAGCGCCTCGATGCTGGCGGCGCGCGGGTCTTCGTAGTGATGCATCTCGTGCTCGATGGCCGAGCGCTCGGTTTCGCTGAGGGTGAAACGGTCGGTCTGAATTAGCGTGCTCATGATCAGCGGTCCACGTCGGCCATGACGAAGTCGATACTGCCCAGATAGGCGATCAGATCCGCCACCATGCTGCCGCGGATTACCGAGGGGATCTGTTGCAGGTGGGCGAAGCTGGGGGTGCGAATCCGGGTGCGGTAGCTCATGGTGCTGCCGTCGCTCGTCAGGTAATAACTGTTGATGCCCTTGGTCGCCTCGATCATCTGGAAGGCTTCGTTGGCCGGCATGACCGGGCCCCAGGAAACCTGCAGGAAGTGGGTGATCAGGGTTTCGATGTGCTGCAGCGTGCGCTCTTTCGGCGGCGGCGTGGTCAGCGGATGGTCGGCCTTGTACGGGCCTTCCGGCATGTTCTTCAGGCACTGGTCGATGATGCGGATGCTCTGACGCATCTCTTCCACGCGCACCATGCAGCGGTCGTAGGCGTCGCCATTGGCGGCCAGTGGTACCTCGAACTCGAAGTGCTCGTAGCCGGAGTAGGGGCGTGCCTTGCGCAGGTCGAAGTCGCAACCGGTGGCGCGCAGGCCGGCGCCGGTGGTGCCCCACTCCAGCGCTTCCCTGGTGTTGTACTGCGCGACGCCGATGGTCCGTGCCTTGAGGATGCTGTTCTTCAGCGCGGCCTTCTCATATTCGTCGAGGCGCTTGGGCAGCCAGTCGACAAATTCCTTGACCAGCTTGTCCCAACCGCGCGGCAGGTCATGGGCGACGCCGCCGATGCGGTACCAGGCCGGGTGCAGGCGGAAGCCGGTGATGGCTTCGATCACCTTGTAGGCGCGCTGGCGGTCGGTGAAGGTGAAGAACACCGGGGTCATGGCGCCGACGTCCTGGATGTAGGTACCGAGGAACAGCAGGTGACTGGTGATGCGGAAGAACTCGGCCAGCATCACGCGGATGAAGTCGACACGGGCGGGCACTTTGATGCCGGCCAGTTTCTCCACCGAGAGCACGTAGGGCAGGTTGTTCATCACCCCGCCGAGGTAGTCGATGCGGTCGGTGTATGGGATGAAGCTGTGCCAGCTCTGGCGTTCGGCCATCTTCTCGGCACCACGGTGGTGGTAGCCGATCTCCGGCACGCAATCGACGATCTCTTCGCCGTCGAGCTGCAGGATGATGCGGAAGGCACCGTGGGCGGATGGGTGGTTGGGGCCGAGGTTGAGGAACATGTAGTCCTCGTGCTCACCACCGCGTTTCATGCCCCAGTCTTCGGGATTGAAGCGTGCGGCTTCTTCCTCGAGCTGCTGCTTGGCCAGGGTCAGGCTGAACGGATCGAATTCGGTGGCGCGCGCCGGGTAGTCCTTGCGCAGCGGATGACCTTCCCAGGTCGGCGGCATCATGATGCGACTCAGGTGCGGGTGGCCGGTGAAGGTGATGCCGTACAGATCCCAGACTTCGCGCTCGTACCAGTTGGCGTTGGGCCAGATGCCGGTGGCGGTGGGCAGGTTGAGGTCGCGCTCGGACAAGGCGACCTTGATCATTACGTCACTATTACGCTCCAGCGACATCAGGTGATAGAACACCGTGAAGTCGGCTTCCGGCAGGCCGCGACGCTGGGTACGCAGGCGCTCGTCGACGCCATGCAGGTCGTAGAGCATCACGTAGGGGCGTGGCAGGTTGCGCAGGCACGTGAGCACTTCGATCAGACGCTCACGGGCGACCCAGAGTACCGGCATGCCGGTGCGGGTGGCTTGCAGGGTGAAACTGTCGTCGCCAAAACGGGCGCGCAATTCGGTGACGACGTCCTGGTCGTCAGCCTTGTAGGGCGGTATGGACACAACGGTGTCTTGAGTCATGGTCTCGGTCGCTGTCGATCAACGTAGAAAGTGGCGTGACGCTTGCGCAGGCAAGCATCGGCTCAGACTTCGTCGGGGCTACGCAGGTTGGTAACGGCGATTCGCTGCTCGCGTCGCTGTTCCTTCTGCGAAGGCATTTCGGCACGGTAGATGCCTTGATCGCCAACGACCCAGGACAGCGGGCGGCGCTCCTGGCCGATGGATTCCTGCAGCAGCATCAAGCCTTGCAGGAACGCCTCCGGACGGGGCGGGCAGCCGGGAATGTAGACGTCCACGGGGAGGAACTTGTCCACGCCCTGAACGACCGAGTAGATGTCGTACATGCCGCCGGAGTTGGCGCATGAACCCATGGAGATAACCCACTTGGGCTCCAGCATCTGCTCATAGAGACGCTGGATGACCGGCGCCATCTTGATGAAGCAGGTGCCGGCGATGACCATGAAGTCGGCCTGGCGGGGTGATGCGCGAATGACTTCCGCACCGAAACGCGCCACGTCGTGCGGGGCGGTGAAGGCGGTGGTCATTTCCACATAGCAGCAGGACAGGCCGAAGTTGTACGGCCACAAGGAATTCTTGCGCCCCCAGTTGACCGCGCCGTTAAGCACGTCCGAGAGCTTGCCCATGTAGATGTTCTTGTGAACCTGATCCTCTAGCAGCGGGTCGGAGACGACCTCCCGCTGGCCGATCGGATACGCCTCGTTGGGCGCATTCGGGTCGACCCGAGTAAGTTTGTATTGCATCGCCAAAGCCTCATTGTTTCAGCTTCGCCTGCCGTTCACGACGTCCCTGCGGTGCCCAATCGAGCGCGCCGATACGCCAAAGATAGACAAGACCTGCCAACAGAATTGCTATGAAAACTGTAGCTTCGATCAGGCCCGCCCAGCCGCTTTCGCGCACCGAGACTGCCCAAGCGAAGAGATAGAGGGCTTCAACGTCGAAGATCACGAAGAGCATCGCGACCAGATAGAACTTGGCTGACAGGCGCAGGCGCGCGCTGCCGGTGGGAAGCATGCCCGACTCGAAAGGCTCGTTCTTGCTGCGCCCCCAGGCCTTGCTGCCAAGCAGGCTGGAAACGCCGAGCATGAAGGCGATGAGCCCGCAGACGCCCAGCAAGAAAACAGCGAAGGCCCAGTTATGGGACATGGTCGTTACAGCATCAGGCATGCCGGTACTCCTTGAACTAAGGAACGGCTTTTAATTTAGTAGTGGCCAGGCGCCGTCGAGGGCGCTGACGCAAAGTGTGTATACAATACTATGTGCAAGGTAACTGTAAGTAAATTTTTCAAAGCAATTTATCCTGCAGTTTGGCCCTTTGTGTCGAGCTTCTGACCGATTTGTCGCAATGATGCAAATCAGCCGCGAACAGCATCGCCTCTGCCGTCAGGACTATAGCCAAGCACGCTGGTATGGCAATTCATCGGCCATTCATCCGCCTAATGTGCATCATTTTCTTGCGTGATTATCCCCGCCGAGATGCGTATTCAGCTGCAACTTTGGTGTTTGGCCCAAAGCACTGGCCGCGATGGAAAATTCCCTCAGCGCATAAAGCGGCCCGCGATTTATCACCAAATGTTATCCCCTGAGAGAGGCCGCTACGCCGATCCTGTACTAGCGTGCATGAATCGATAAAAGCGATGTACCAATCATGCAGTGCCCACCACCCGTTGGGTCTGCGAAGTTACCCCAGCCTGGGTATGCCGGCCCTTCGTACGCATAACAACATGAGGGGTTTGCCATGCCTGTCGAGTCGCGTCTTGTCCCAGCCATCATGCTGCTCGCCCTGAGCGCGCCTGCCAGCGCGGAGCTGGGCGATTACAGCTTCTGGCAGGGGTTGAGCAATCTGGTTTCGCCGCCCAAGGCCGATAACCCGGTGACGCCTGCGCAACGTGTCGGGCCATACCCGCTACTGGCCAACCCGAGCGGTTTCGCCACCGGCTTCAACCCTAGCAACTATTACGGTTGGCAAACGATCCAGATGGCGCCACAAACCGGTGCGGTGTGTGGCAACGGCTCGCCTTACAAATTCTTTATCAATCGTGTGCCGAACACGCGCAATACCATCGTTTACCTGGAGGGCGGCGGTGCTTGCTGGGACTATGCCAGCTGCAGCGGCCAGAGCGGCATACGCGGCGCGCGCAACCCAGATGGCATCGCCGACGACTACATGTCCCTGCTCAACCCCGGCGCCAGCCTGGTAAGCCCCTTCGTCGTGCGCCTGCATCCGTGGACGCGGGTAAAGACGCAGAACTGGAACATGGTTTACGTGCCGTACTGCACGGGGGATATCTACTCCGGCGACAAGGTGGCGGTCTACCAGGACCCGCAGGGTGAAAACCCGCCGCTGGTGTGGCACCACAACGGCCTGCGCAACATGCGCGCGGTGGCAGGGTGGCTGAAGGACAACCTGCCGCGGCCAACGCAGATGCTCACCACCGGTTGCAGCGCCGGCGGTGCGGGCAGCCTGACCAATTACGCCAACCTGCGCCAGGACATCGCCCCGGATCGCGGTTACCTGATCAACGACTCCGGGCCTGTGTACACCGCGCTGGCTGGCGACAATCAGGCGTATCCGTCCTATCCGCTGCAGGCCTTCATTCGTCAGGCCTGGGGGCTCGATGCCGCCGAGGGACCGCTGCAGTACCTGCAGGCACGCCTGCCAGGCTTCAACAGCAACGACCTGGGCACTCTGTATCCGGCGCTTTCGAGCAACCTGCCGGGAGATCGAATGGGGCATACGCATTTCTGGCAGGACCTGAACTATTCATCCTATTCCTACGAGCGTTTCTATCCGGAGATCGTCAATGCGCCGAATCAGGCCGCCAGGGAGGCGCTGATCAAGCAGCGCTGGGCGACCGATACCACGCGTCTGCGCAGCCAACTGGCCAACCTGGGCAATGTCGGCGGCTACTTCCCACAGTTTCGAAACGTCAACGAAAGCCACTGCACCAGCATCATCGAATTCGCCAACGCCGATATTCAGGAGCAGAACCTGCAACTGGACAACTTCGTCGGTAGCGTACTGGACGGCAGCGGACAGGTGCTCGACGCTTCCGAAAGCAGCGATGTGGCCGATCGCAACAAGCCGTTCAACCTCCTGTATTACCTGCTCGATCAACTGCTCTGATGCTCAGCGGGCGCGGTGACGAACAGCTTTGCCACCATATTCAGCTGTCTGGCGCTTGCCGGTAGTTGCGTTCGCGGGCCTGTTGCAGGCGCTGGCGCAGATATTGGTCGCGAGTCAGCCCGTCGGGGATGTTCTGCAGGGCGAGGACTTCCTCGACGATGCGCTTTTCCTCGGCCTTGTAACGGTCGAAATCCGGGTCTGATCGCTGTGCCAGTCTGGCTTCGCGTTCGGCGCTTATGGCCCGGTAGCGCTCGATCAGCGCCTCGGCGCGGCTCTTCTGCTCGTTTTCGTCGTCGCTGACGGCCTTGATCAGGGCGATCTGCAGCAGCAGGGCTTCGCTCAATGCCAATTCTCCCTGTTGTTCCATGGCGTCGAGCCCTTCGCTCAGCGCCTGCGCCTGAGCTTCGCGGCTGCCTGCATCGAACTGCTTTGCCTGCTCGATGAAGGCTCTATAGCGTTGATGAAATTCCAGGCGCCGCTCCTGTTGGCGAACCTCAGGCCTTGCCAGCAGTTGGCGTTGCTCCGTGCTGAGGTCCGTCGACGGTGGCGGGGCGCTGTCCTGGAAGGCTGCAGGCGCCTGACTCTGCTCGGAATCGACGATGACAGGTTCCTGAGCGGTAGGGCGCTGCCAATACCAGGTCAGGGACGCGCTACCGACCAGAAGGCAGCTGCCCAATAGCAGGGCTTGGCGTGGTGAAGGCATGGGGCGACTCCAAAGGGCGTCGTCTGAGCTTAGGAGCTGTGGGGCGTGAGGGAAAATGCAGGACGAAAAAAAGCCCCAGCAGAGCCGGGGCGGATTAGGCAAAAAGTCTGCTGCGGATGCGTGGTCCGCAGCAGGGAACCGTTCTTAGTGGAACTGGTTCATCGTGTTGTCTTTACCGCTCGCCTTCAGAGCAGCTTCGCCAGCGAAGTACTCCTTGTGGTTGTCGCCGATGTCGGAGCCGGCCATGTTCTGGTGCTTGACGCAGGCGATACCCTGACGCAGTTCCTGACGCTGAACACCTTTCACGTAGGCCAGCATGCCCTGGTCGGCGAAGTAGCCCTTGGCCAGGTTGTCGGTGGACAGAGCAGCAGTGTGATAGGTCGGCAGGGTGATCAGGTGGTGGAAGATACCGGCGTGAGCGGAACCATCGCGCTGGAAGGTACGGATCTTCTCATCGGCTACCTGAGCCAGCTCGGTCTCGTCGTACTCGACGCTCATCAGCTTGGCGCGGTCGTAGGCGGAAACATCCTTGCCTTCGGCAACCATGGCGTCGAACACCTGCTGACGGAAGTTCAGGGTCCAGTTGAAGGACGGGCTGTTGTTGTACACCAGCTTGGCGTTCGGGATGACGTCGCGGATGCGGTCGACCATGGCCTTGATCTGGCCAACGTGCGGCTTCTCGGTTTCGATCCACAGCAGATCGGCGCCGTTCTGCAGGCTGGTGATGCAGTCCAGTACGCAGCGGTCTTCACCAGTGCCCTTGCGGAACTGGAACAGGTTGGACGGCAGGCGCTTCGGACGCAGCAGCTTGCCGCCGCGGTTGATCACCACGTCACCATTGCCCAGATCGGCAGCGGACACTTCTTCGCAATCGAGGAAGCTGTTGTACAGGTCGCCCAGGTCGCCCGGCTCTTTGGTTACGGCGATCTGCTTGGTCAGGCCGGCGCCCAGGGAGTCGGTACGTGCGACGATGACGCCGTTGTTGATGCCCAGCTCGAGGAAGGCGTAGCGAACGGCAGCGATCTTGGCAAGGAAGTCGGCATGAGGAACGGTCACTTTACCGTCCTGGTGACCGCACTGCTTCTCGTCGGAAACCTGGTTTTCGATCTGGATGCAGCAGGCGCCGGCTTCGATCATGCGCTTGGCCAGCAGGTAGGTGGCTTCCGGGTTACCGAAGCCAGCGTCGATGTCGGCGATGATCGGGACGATGTGAGTCTCGAAGTTGTCGATCTGGTTCTGGATCTCGGCAGCCTTGGCCTGGTCGCCAGCTTCACGAGCGGCATCCAGGGCGGTGAACAGGAGGTCCAGCTCACGGCTGTCAGCCTGACGCAGGAAGGTGTACAGCTCTTCGATCAGGTCGGAGACGGCAGTCTTCTCGTGCATCGACTGGTCCGGCAGCGGGCCGAAGTCGGAGCGCAGGGCAGCGACCATCCAGCCGGACAGGTAGAGGTAGCGCTTGTTGGTGGTCTTCAGGTGCTTCTTGATCGAGATCAGCTTCTGCTGACCGATGAAGCCGTGCCAGCAGCCCAGGGACTGGGTGTAGACGGAGGAGTCGGCGTCGTACTCTTCCATGTCCTTGCGCATGATGTCAGCGGTGTACTGAGCGATTTCCAGACCGGTCTTGAAGCGGTTCTGAGCGCGCATACGGGCGACGGACTCGGGGTTGATAGCGCTCCAGCTGCTGCCGAACGTCTCTTTCAGAGCGGCTACAGCCTTGATGTCGTTTTGATATGCGGACATGGTCAATCCTTCAAAGAATGTGTTGGTTGAGCACCGACTACCCACGCAATGCGTGCACGGATGCAGCGGCTGCGGGAGGCTTCCACTTTGACGGCAAGAAAACGGCTGGGACGAGGATTGACCGCGAGGAGGGGGTGTGGCGAACAGTTCGAAAACTTCGTCTGGGGCCCTTGGCTCGTGGAAACCTCGGCACCTGCTGCATCATCGATCTGTTTGACGCTAAACGCTTCCCCGTCCCTCAGGACAACTTCGTTCCAGTCGCAACCTCGTCGTACGGCCTTGTGGGCTGTTGGGACACGGACCGCTACGAAGTACTTCGTGAACGATCTGGAGATCCTTTTCAGGACCCCTGGCTAGCGGGAGCGAGGCCATCATGCCTCTGGGAAAATACTTCGTCAAACGTTTTGTAGTGGTTTTTCAAAACTACTACATATTCATTCGGCGACTGATTGGTCATGCGCGGCAGCCCATGGCCTGGGCGTTTCAGGCATTTTTTGGGTTACGCGGCCTGTCCATCGTACCTAGGGCGCAAGGGCATTCGACTTTGGTCGGGGACGTCAGTCGAGGGCCTCAACTTTGAGGCGCAGTGACATGTCTCCGCGGCCTTGGGTGGTGTGCCGGCGTAGCACATCGCGGCCGCTGGAACTGGTTTGCTCGCTGACGCCGCCGAGGGTGATCCATTCGCCCAGGCGACCACTGACGCGCGTGTCGGTGCTCTGCACGTCGACCACGCCGGGGCGGTGGTCATTCATCCGGTCGCGCTGGCTGCTGATGGAAACATGCACCAGCTCGCCGGAGAGGCTGGCCGTTACGTAGAAGCCCTGGGTCACGTCACGGTACTGGGTGTCCTGGTACACCTGGCCGTACGGGCCGGTGCTGGTGCTGGTCAGCGGTACGCTCTGACCGACCTGGATCAGCGCCGGATAGCCCTCGGTGGCCTGCACCTGCTGGGTGCCGCCGCCGCGGCTGTCGGTGCTGCGACGGATGATGCGTACCTGGTCGCGACCGTTGACTTCGCCACGGCCGACCTGCACCTCGGCATTGCCGGCGCTAAGGGTGCCATCGGCCCGATAGCCACGGTCGTTCTGGTAGTTGCTGTCGGTACTTTCCACGGTGATCAGCAGGCGGCGCGGACGGGTGTCGAGCTGCTGCAGGAGCACGCGAACTTCGCCGATCTTGGCGGGTGAGGCATTGACCACCAGCTGGTTGCCGTAGGCACTGACCTTGCCCTCGTTGCCGAGCATCGACTGCACCACGCCGATTACGTCGTCGGCGGTGCGGTAGTTCAGTGGGATCACCTCGGTAGCGGCTTGCAGCGGCAGGCACAGGCCGAGAAGCAGGGCGGCGAACAGCGTGCGCAGGGTCATAGCAGGAAGCTCCGCAGGTCGGGGTCGGTGATGCTGGTGTCCCAGGCCTGATCGAACTGGGCCTGATGCTGGCGCACGCGCGCCGGATCGTTGTACAGGGTGTAGCCGGACTGCTGATCGAGTTCCGGGCGCAACAGCAGCCCTCTGTCGTCGGCGATCAGAAAGGCCAGTTCATCGCTGGCGTAGTCCGGGTTGAGTTTGCGGATATGCAAGTTGGAGGACAGCCGACGCGATAGGGCGAGCAGGCGATGGCCTTCCTTCACCGCACGGGTTGGATCGCGCAGCAGGATGCGCAGGCGCGCCCGCGGGCTGTTCAGCAGGAAACGGGTGCAGGCCTGCTGCACGCTGCTGTGGTGATAGAGCCAGGGTTCGAGATCGTCGGTATACAGACACAGGTTGCGCTGGGCCTGCTGGATCAATGCCAGAACGTGGGCGCGCGCCTCCTGCGGCTTGCTGAAGCGCTCCAGGTGCTCATGCTGGCCGAGGACGAACGGTGCCGGCTCGCATTGCGCCGCGTCCGCCGTGACAGGCTCGGGGTTGTGCACGGCAAAACGCCCCGGCGACTCGAATTCGATGGCCGCCAACTCAGTGGCTTCTGGCGTATCGCTCGGTTCGACCGGGGCGTCTTTTTCGTTCATCTGGGTCTCTACTGGCTGGTGCGCACCATATCCACGTGCGGTATGCCGGCGTCGAGGTATTCGTCGCTGACAATCCTGAAGCCTAGCCTTTCATAGAACGGTGTGGCGTGCACCTGGGCAGTGAGCATTTGCTGATGCAGGCCGCGTTTTTCCGCTTCGGCGATCACCGCCTGCATCAGTTTCTCGCCGACCTTGAGGCCGCGCCAGTCCTTGAGCACCGAGACGCGACCAATATGGCCGTCCGGCAGCAGGCGTGCGGTGCCAACCGGGTAGTCGCCTTCCTCGGCGAGAAAGTGCACGGCCTCGGTATCTTCGGCGTCCCACTCCAGTTCCGGCGGTACCGATTGCTCGGCGACGAACACGCTGTCGCGAATGCGGCGAAGCTCGGCGATGTCCTTATGCCAGTCCGCGACACGGACGGTGATCTCACTCATCGGCAAATCCCAGGCTGCCCTGTTTGACCAGTTCCCACAGCAGGGTACGCCCCTCGTCGTCGGCCAGCCAGGCGCCGAGGTTTTCCACATGTAACGCGTCGGCGCTGCAGATCAGCTTCAGCAGCTCGCGCAAGCGCGCCGACACCAGGCGGCTCTGGCCGCTGGCAAACAGCACCAGGTCTTCACCCACTTCCGACCAGGCCATGCGTGCGCTGGGGTTGCGGATGACGATCGCACCATCTTCCAGGGCGCCGAGGAAGTCGTCTTCCTCGATTTCGATGCCGGCGACCAGTTCCGGGTACTTGGGCTCGGTCATGAACTGGCCGAACCAGGTCATCAGCAGGCGCTCGTCGCTCATGTGTTCGTTGAGCAGGGCCTTGAGGCGCTCCAGGGCGTCGCGCTGGATCTGGTTGGGGTCCTCGCTCGGCTGGATGTCAGCGTCGCTGTAACGCTCTTCGTCGGGCAGGAACTGGCCGAGGAAGTCAGTGAAATGGGTCAGCACTTCGGCGGCGCTCGGCGCGCGGAAGCCCACGGAATAGGTCATGCAATCATCCTCGGCAATGCCGTTGTGGGCCAGGCACGGCGGCAGATAAAGCATGTCGCCGGGCTCCAGTACCCACTCATCAGTTGGTTCGAATTCGGCCAGGATCTTCAGATCGGCGTGGGGGAGCAGCGGGCTGTCGGCATCGCACATCTGGCCAATCTGCCAGCGGCGATGGCCGTGGGCCTGCAGCAGGAATACGTCGTAGTTGTCGAAATGCGGGCCGACGCCGCCACCGGGGGCAGCGAAGCTGATCATCAGGTCGTCGATGCGCCACTTGGGCAGGAACTTGAAGTCTTCCAGCAGCTCGGCCACTTCCGGGACGAATTGATCGACGGCCTGCACCAGCAGGGTCCAGTCGCGCTCGGGCAGGTCCTGGAAGGTGTCTTCGTTGAACGGGCCACGCTGCAGCTCCCAGGGGCGTTCGCCGTGCTCGATCACCAGGCGCGACTCGACTTCTTCTTCCAGCGCTAGGCCGGCCAGTTCGTCCGGGCTGATCGGGCCTTCGAAGTCGGGAATGGCCTGGCGCACCAGCAGCGGTTTTTTCTGCCAGTAATCGCGGAGGAACTCACGGGCTGTGAGGCCACCCAGCAATTGCAGCGGAGTATCAGGATTCATCGCTAAGCCCTTGAAATGGATAAAAACCTTAAAACAAAAACGCCCGGCTCAGCCGGGCGTCCTCGTGGCTGAAAGCTGTTAGATACGCTTGGCCTGGGCCACGGCGTTACCGATGTAGCGCGCCGGGGTCAGTTGCTTGAGCTCTTCCTTGGCGGCGGCCGGCATGTCCAGGCCGTCGATGAAGGCCAGCAGGGCCTCGGGGCTGATGCCCTTGCCGCGGGTCAGCTCCTTGAGCTTCTCGTACGGGTTCTCGATGGCGTAGCGGCGCATCACGGTCTGGATCGGCTCGGCGAGCACTTCCCAGCAGGCGTCCAGATCTTCAGCAATACGCCCCGCATTGAGCTCCAACTTGCTGATTCCCTTGAGGCTTGCCTCGTAAGCGATGACGCTGTGCGCGAAGCCGACACCCAAGTTGCGCAGCACGGTGGAGTCAGTCAGGTCACGCTGCCAGCGGGAAATCGGCAGCTTGCTGGCCAGGTGCTGGAAGATCGCGTTGGCGATGCCCAGGTTGCCTTCGGAGTTTTCGAAGTCGATCGGGTTGACCTTGTGCGGCATGGTCGAGGAGCCGATCTCGCCGGCCACGGTCTTCTGCTTGAAGTAACCGAGGGAGATGTAGCCCCAGACGTCGCGGTCGAAGTCGATCAGGATGGTGTTGAAGCGGGCGATGGCGTCGAACAGCTCGGCGATGTAGTCGTGCGGCTCGATCTGGGTGGTGTAGGGGTTCCAGGTCAGGCCCAGGTCGCCTTCGATGAACTGGCGCGCGTTGGCTTCCCAGTCGATGCTCGGGTAGGCCGACAGGTGGGCGTTGTAGTTGCCCACGGCGCCGTTGATCTTGCCCAGCAGAGGCACGGCAGCGACCTGAGCGATCTGCCGCTCCAGGCGGTGGACGACGTTGGCCAGCTCCTTGCCCAGGGTGGTCGGCGAGGCCGGCTGGCCGTGGGTGCGCGACAGCATCGGCACGTCGGCGAATTTCACCGCGAGCTCGCGAATGGCGTCGGCCAGTTGCTTCATCAGCGGCAGCAGCACGTTGTCCCGGCCTTCGCGCAGCATCAGGGCGTGGGACAGGTTGTTGATGTCCTCGCTGGTGCAGGCGAAGTGGATGAACTCGCTGACCTTGTCCAGTTCAGGCAGCTTGGCGGCCTGCTCCTTGAGCAGGTACTCCACGGCCTTGACGTCGTGGTTGGTGGTGCGCTCGATTTCCTTCACGCGCTCGGCGTGCTCGACGGCGAAGTTCTCGGCCAGCTCGTTGAGCAGGGCGTTGGCTTCGGCGGAGAAGGGCGCGACTTCCGGGATGCCTTCGTGGGCAGCCAGGCGCTGCAGCCAGCGCACTTCGACCAGTACGCGGCTACGGATCAGGCCGTATTCGCTGAAGATTGGGCGCAGGGCGCTGGTTTTGCCGGCGTAGCGGCCGTCGACGGGGGAAACCGCGGTGAGCGAGGAAAGCTGCATGTAGGCGTTCTCGAGCTGTCGGGCTGAAAAGCCATCCTGGATCGCTGTGCATCGCGCCGGCTTCGATGAAGCGGGCTCTAGCTCAGGTGCCTGGACGACCTCTGACGAAAAGGGCGCATATCATACATGAAAACCGGCGCATGACCGCCTATGCCCTGCGTCTTGCGACCGATAACAGACTGGCGGCAAAGATCAGTGCTGCGCCGAGCAGCGAGAGGTTGTCTGGTGTCTCGTTCCAGAGCAGCCAGGCGATGATGCCGGCGAAGACGATGGCCAGGTAGGCGACCGGGCCAATCAGCCCGGGCGGTGCCAGGCCGTAGGCGCGCGACATGATCACCTGGCTGGCGGTTGCCAGCAGGCCGATGCCCAGCAGCCAGCTCAGTTGCGTGGCATCGAGCGGTTGCCAGCTCCAGGTCAGCGGGATGGCGGAAAACAGCGCGCTGAATAGCGAGAAATAGAACACGATGCGTGTGGCCGGCTCGCTGTCGCTCATTTCGCGGATGGAAACGAAGGCGAAGGCCGCCAGCAGGCTAGCCGCCAGGCCGATCAGGGCAGGGCCTTCGAATAACGCGGCGCTGGGTTTGGCCACTAAGAGTACGCCACACAGGCCAATCAGGCTGCTGATCAGCATGCGCCGGGTTAGCGGCTCCTTGAGCCAGATGTGCGCGATCAGTGGCGTGAATACCGGCGCCGAGTAGGTGAACAGCATGGCGTCAGCCAGCGGCAGATGGGCGATGGCGTAGAAGAAGCAGTACATCGCCGCCAAGCCGTATGTGGTGCGCCACAGATGAGATTTCAGGCGGGTCGTGCGCAGCGGGCGGACCCCGCGCACCAGCAGCAGGGGCAGGAAGAACAGCACGCCGACCAGGTTGCGGAAGAACACCACCGACTCGTTGTTGACGCTGACGGAGATCTCGCGGATGCCGACCCCGGTAAAGGCGAACAGCAGCGCCGAGAGCGCCAGCAGCAGGGCACCCTGGAGGGGTTTGACACTGCGGCTGGAGGGTTCCATGGTCAGTTTCGCGTCAGTTCGTAGAGTTCTTTGAGCAGCTTGCCGCGACTGAACACCAGCTGCCAGCGGTGGCCGCCGAGCTGACGCCAGAGGCGCGCCGAGCGAATGCCTGCGAGCAGCAGCGCGCGAATTTTCGCCGCATTGTTAGGTTGCTGCAGGAAGCGCATGTCGCCATGCACCTGGATGCGCTGGCGGAAGGTGCTGATGGTGTCCTGGTAAAGGCCACCGCAGGCGGCGATGACGTTGTCGTGAACCAGGCCAAAGTGCTCGACCTGTTGCTGGATCTGGTCCAGGCGACTGCCCATCACCTGCAGCATGTCGCTGCGCTTATCCAGTTGGCGCTCCAGGCCGATCATCGCCAGCGAGTAGCGCAGCGGCTCGCGCTGCAGGGCAGACGGGTTGCGCTCCAGCGAGCTGATCAGCGCGCGATAGCCATCACGCAGGTTGAGATCGTCGCCACCGTAGACGTCCAGTGTGGTTTTCGGATCGCGCACCAGCAGGCTGCCGAGCATGCAGCCCATCGAGGCTTCGCTGACCTGGCCGGTGCGGGCGATCTTGTCGGCCAGGGAAGCGGCTTCGAAGACGGCGCCGAGGGCGACCAGCTGTTCCTGCATCGGGCTCATCGGGCGTCCTCGTACCAGGCTTCTGCTGTTTCGATCACGCCGCCGCCTAGGCACACCTCGCCGTCGTAAAACACCACGGACTGGCCCGGCGTTACGGCGCGTTGCGGCTCATCGAACACGGCGCGATAGCCGGTTTCGGTCTTCTCCAGGGTGCAGTGCTGGTCACTCTGGCGGTAGCGCACCTTGGCGGTGAGGCGGCGCGGAGTGCTCAGGTCCACTGGGTTGACCCAGTAGATGTCCGAGGCGAGCAGGGCGCGGGAGAACAGCCAGGGATGTTCGTTGCCCTGGCCGACGATCAGCACATTGCGCGTCAGGTCCTTGCGCAGCACGTACCAGGGATCGTCGCTGGCGTCCTTAAGGCCGCCGATACCCAGGCCCTGGCGCTGGCCGATGGTGTGGTACATCAGGCCATGATGGCGGCCGATGATCTGGCCCTCGGTGGTTTCGATATCGCCCGGCTGCGCCGGCAGGTACTGCTTGAGGAAGTCGCTGAAGCGGCGCTCGCCGATGAAGCAGATGCCGGTGGAGTCCTTCTTCTTCGCGGTGGCCAGCTCGTATTTCTCGGCGATGGCGCGTACCTGCGGTTTTTCCAGTTCGCCGACCGGGAACAGGGTCTTGGCGATCTGCTCGCCGCCGACGGCATGCAGGAAGTAGCTCTGATCCTTGTTCGGGTCGAGGCCCTTGAGCAGTTCGGTACGGCCGTCGACATCGCGGCGACGCACGTAGTGGCCGGTGGCGATCAGGTCGGCACCGAGGCTAAGGGCGTAGTCGAGGAAGGCTTTGAACTTGATCTCGCGGTTGCACAGGATGTCCGGGTTCGGCGTGCGCCCAGCCTTGTATTCGGCGAGGAAGTGCTCGAACACGTTGTCCCAGTACTCGGCGGCGAAGTTGGCGGTGTGCAGGTTGATGCCGATGCGGTCGCATACGGCCTGGGCGTCGGCCAGGTCATCCATGGCGGTGCAGTATTCGGTGCCGTCGTCTTCGTCCCAGTTCTTCATGAACAGGCCTTCGACCTGATAGCCCTGTTCCATCAGCAGCAGGGCGGAAACGGACGAGTCGACGCCGCCGGACATGCCGACGATCACGCGTTGGGTGCTAGGTGCTTGCATGGGAGTCTGCGAGTGAAGCCTGAAAAACTGCCGAGTCTACCAGAAAGCAAACGCCCGTAGCCCGGATGCAATCCGGGGCGATCCTGGTAAACGCCGGATTCGGCCACGCCATGCCAGGCTGCTCAATCGCGCAGCAGCTCCAGCGGCCCACTGACGCCTGCCAAATAATCGTCGACGCAGCGCAGTACCAGCTCGCTGCGCCAGCGCTCGGGTTGCGCGGCCAACTCGTCGCGGGTCAGCCAGGTGATGCCGCTGATGTCGCTATCCAGTTCGCGCTCGGGGTCATGGCGCACCGGGCGGGCGCTGAAGCACACGCGCTGATAGGTCACGCCATTGCTCGGTGCGGTATAGAGATAGATGCCGAGCAGGGCGGTCAGCTCTACGTCCCAGCCGGTTTCCTCAAGGGTCTCGCGCAGTGCGGCTTCGCACAGCGACTCGTTGGCTTCCAGGTGTCCGGCTGGTTGATTCAGCACCATGCGGCCGGCCTTGAATTCTTCAACGAAGAGGAAACGGCCATCGTCTTCGATCACCGTGGCCACGGTGATATGGGGTTGCCAGTCCATTTCGGTGCTCCAAAAAAAACGATCAGCGTGATTCTGTAGGAGCGAGCTCTGC
>NZ_DJSX01000057.1:0-38890 GCF_002439135.1 Pseudomonas sp. UBA6323
CCCATCTCCCCTTTCTGGTTGCCGGATCTTTTTATTCGGGGCCCGTGCCGCCGGGCATACGCACAATGGCTGGACGCGGCCATCGCCAGCCGACTCAGAGGGAACGACCATGGTGGCCCTGCTTCGCCCCCTGCTTCCCGCGCTGATGCTGCTTGCGCTGCTCAGCCTGCCAGCAGCAGCCAACACCCAGAACGGCTGGCGCGAACGGCTGCCGCAGGCCAGCCTGGTCGGCAGTGGTGATTTCAGCTGGTTCGGCTTCTCCGTGTACAACGCCAAGCTGTGGAGCCCGGAGCGGCGCGTCGACTTCCAGCAGCCCTTCGCGCTGGAGCTGACTTACCGCCGCAGCATCAGCCGGGAAACCCTGGTCGACACCAGCCTCGATGAGATTCGCCGCATCAACGGCCAGCCACTGGACCCCGAACAACAGGACGACTGGACGCAGCAGATGCGCCAGGCTTTCGTCGATGTGCAGGACGGCACACGCATCACCGGCCTGTTCCTGCCCGAGGAGGGCTGCCGGTTCTACATCGACGGCAAGCTGCAGCACGTCATCGACGACCCCGAGTTCGCCCGCGCCTTCTTCTCCATCTGGCTCGATCCTCGCACCCGCAGCCCCAAGCTGCGGGCGGCGTTGCTCGGCCTCAACCGCTGAGGTTCCCATGAGACTAATGCTGATCCTACTGACCAGCCTGCTGCTGGCCAGCTGCGGCCAGGTCCCGGTCGAGCGTTACGCCAACGAGCGGCCAACACTCGATCTGCCCACCTTCTTCTCCGGGCCGGTAAAGGCCTGGGGCATGTTTCAGGACCGCTCCGGTGAAGTGATCAAGCGCTTCCAGGTCGACATCGACAGCCGCCGCGAGGGCGACAAGCTGATCCTCGACGAGCGCTTCCTGTACAGCGACGGCACCCGCCAGCGCCGGGTCTGGACGCTGACCCCGGACGGCCCGGGCCGCTGGACCGGCACGGCCGACGATGTGGTCGGGCAGGCCGTCGGCGAGGTGGCCGGCAATGCCCTGCGCTGGCGTTATCACCTGAACCTGCCGGTGGATGACAGCACCTACGTGGTCTACCTCGACGACTGGATGTACCTGATGGACGACGACACCCTGATCAATCGTTCGAGCATGAGCAAGTTCGGCATCGAGCTGGGGCAGATCACCCTGTTCTTCCGCCGCGGCGCCCAGCCATGAGACTCAACAGCCTGGGCACCGGCTACCGGGCGCTGGTGATCGGTGCCAGCGGTGCCATCGGCCAGGCGTTCTGCCAGCTTCTGCGCGCCGACGGCAACTGCGTCGGTGTACGAGAGCTGAGCCGCAGCAGCTCGCCAGTGCTCGACCTGGAAACCCCAGCCAGCATCGCCGAAGCGGCAGCGGCGCTGGCTGATGAAGCGCCCTACCAGCTGATCCTGCATGCTGCCGGGTTACTGCATCGCGACGGGATCGCCCCGGAAAAGAGCCTGGCCGCCATAGAGGCCGATGCCCTGCAGGCGGTGTTTCAGGTCAACGCGTTGGGCCCGGCGCTGGTGCTGCGTCACTTCCTGCCACTGCTCGACAAACATGGCGCCATGACCTTGCTCTCGGCCAAGGTCGGCAGCATCGGCGACAACCGTCTCGGTGGCTGGTACGCCTATCGCGCCTCCAAGGCCGCGCTGAACATGCTGATCAAGACCGCCGCCATCGAACTGGCACGCAGCAAACCCGGAGCGCGCCTGCTCAGCCTGCATCCCGGCACGGTGATTTCGCCGCTATCGCACCCCTTTCGCGGCGCCGCCGCTGCACGCCCGGCCGAGCAAGCAGCGGCTGAGATGCTGCGGGTGATCGACAGCCTCGGCCCCGAACACAGCGGCAGCTTCCACGCCTACGACGGGCAGCCTCTGCCCTGGTGACAGACCTATCAGGGCTTCGGCTGACCGGCGCCCTTGAGGAAGAACTGCTCCAGTACGGCCAGCGAGCGCGCGCTGGCGGCACGGCCCCGGCGCTCGGCATCGACCACGCCATAGACCAGCGAGACGAACAGCTCGGTCAGCAGCTCGGCGGTGATATCGATGCGCAAAAACCCCTCCTGCTGGCCACGCAGGAAGAACCTGTCCAGTGCGTCGGTGTAGGCGATCCAGCGCGCGCCATCCTTGTCCGGATCGAGGCTGTCGGGGCGATACTGGAAAATCATGAACACCAGCAGCTCTCGATGCCTGAGATGGTTCTCGATCAGGCTGCGCAGCGCCTGCCCGACCTCGGCGCCCTGCAGATCGGCCTCTTCGATCACCTGGCTGAGCGCCGCCTGGCTGTGGTTCATCAGGCGTTCGATCAGGGCATCGCGCGTGCCACAGAAACGGTGCAGGGTGGCCTTGCTCACACCCGCCGCTTCGGCCAGCTCCTTCAGCGTCGCGCGTGGACGATCGACGAGGGCGACGGCCAGCGCCTTGAGCAGTTTTTCGTCATTGGACATCGAAGCCCTCCCGGTTAAGCAGCGCGCATTGTGCAGAAAGAGCCCCCATTTTCAACAGGGGAATACAAATTTGCTCACAGTAGACCCGAATGAGTCAATATTGACTCAATTTAAGCAAAGCACGATTATTCGCGTCTTCGAGGACAAATGGATCTGAATTCCAGGTGACAGGCATGAGCAGGATTCGCGGGCGTTACGTTTTTTCAATGGTCACCCTTCTGGCAGCAATCGGCCTCGCTGGCTGCGGTCAGCAAGAGCAGGAAAGCGGTGAGGCGCCGCCCCGCGAAGTCGACGTGCTGACCGTCAGGACCGAACCCTTTACCGTCGTCGCCGAACTGCCGGGGCGCATCGAGCCGGTGCGCGTAGCCGAAGTACGTGCGCGTGTCGCCGGCATTGTGCTCAAGCGCACCTTCGAGGAAGGCGCCGACGTCAAGGCTGGCGACCTGCTGTTCCAGATCGACCCGGCGCCCTTCAAGGCCGCCCTGTCGCGCGCCCAGGGCGAACTGGCCCGCGCCGAGGCACAGCTGTTCCAGGCACAGGCCACGGTCAAGCGCTACGAGCCGCTGGTGAAAATCGACGCCGTCAGCCAGCAGGATTTCGACGCAGCCAAGGCCGCGCTGCAAAGCGCCCAGGCCGACAAGCGCTCGGCACAGGCCAACGTGGAAACCGCGCGCCTGGATCTCGGCTATGCCCAAGTTCGCGCGCCGATCGCCGGGCGCATCGGTCGCGCTCAGGTCACCGAGGGAGCGCTGGTTGGCCAGGGCGAAGCCACCCTGCTCGCCCGTATCCATCAGCTCGATCCGGTCTATGCCGACTTCACCCAGCCAGCCGCCGACGCTTTGCGCCTGCGCGCAGCCATCGCCGAAGGCAAGGTATCCGGCGCAGGCGACCAGCCGCTGGCACTGCGCGTCGACGGCACCGATATCGAGAGCAAGGGCACCCTGCTGTTCACCGACATTTCGGTGGACCGCAGTACCGGGCAGATCGCATTGCGCGGCCGCTTCGACAACCCGCAGGGCGTGCTGCTGCCGGGCATGTATGTACGCGTGCTGACGCCGCAGGGGCTGAACCAGAACGCCATCCTGGTGCCGCAGCGCGCGGTGCAGCGTGCCGCCGACGGCCAGGCCAGCGTGATGCTGCTCGGCGAAGACGACACCGTCGAGGTTCGCCAGGTCACCACCGGTGCCATGCACGGCTCGCGCTGGCAGATCACCGAAGGCCTCGAGGCCGGCGACAAGGTGATCGTCAGCTCCCTGGCGGCGATCCGTCCGGGCAGCAAGGTCGCTCCACGCGAAGAAGACGCCGCCACCGCACCTCAATCCCAGGCGCAGTAAGCCGGAGAGAACCTCATGTCCCTGTTTTTCATCCGGCGCCCCAACTTCGCCTGGGTCGTCGCCCTGTTCATCTCGCTGGCCGGCCTGCTGGCCATCCCGTTCCTGCCGGTGGCGCAGTACCCCAACGTGGCGCCACCGCAGATCACCGTGACCGCCACCTACCCCGGCGCCTCGGCGCAGGTGCTGACCGACTCGGTGACCAGCGTCATCGAGGAAGAACTCAACGGTGCGAAGAACCTGCTGTACTTCGAGTCCACCAGCAACGCCAACGGCATCGCCGAGATCACCGTCACCTTCCAGCCGGGCACCGACCCCGAACTGGCCCAGGTCGACGTGCAGAACCGCCTGAAAAAGGCCGAGGCGCGCATGCCGCAAGCGGTGCTCACCCTGGGCATCCAGACCGAGCAGGCCACAGCGGGCTTCCTGCTGATTTACGCGCTGAGCTACAAGGATGGCGGCAAGGACGACAACACCACGGCACTGGCCGACTACGCCGCGCGCAACATCAACAACGAAATCCGTCGGGTGCCCGGCGTCGGCAAGCTGCAGTTCTTCGCCTCCGAAGCGGCCATGCGCGTGTGGATCGACCCGCAGAAGCTGGTCGGCTTCGGGCTGTCCATCGATGACGTGAACAACGCCATCCGCGCGCAGAACATCCAGGTGCCAGCTGGCGCCTTCGGCAGCACGCCGGGTTCCAGCGAGCAGGAGTTGACCGCGACCCTGGCGGTCAAGGGCACTTTGGACAACCCCGAGGAATTCGCCGCCATCGTGCTGCGCGCCAACCGAGACGGCTCGCGCCTGACCCTGGGCGACGTCGCGCGTATCGAGGTCGGCAGCCAGGACTACAACTTCGGCTCACGCCAGGACGGCAAGCCAGCCGTGGCCGCCGCCGTGCAGCTGTCGCCGGGGGCCAACGCCATCCAGACCGCCGAGGCGGTCAAGCAGCGTCTGACCGAGCTGTCGGCCAACTTCCCGGACAACGTCGAGTTCTCGGTGCCCTACGACACCTCGCGCTTCGTCGACGTGGCCATCGACAAGGTCATCATGACCCTGGTCGAGGCCATGGTGCTGGTGTTCCTGGTGATGTTCCTGTTCCTGCAGAACGTGCGCTACACCCTGATCCCGTCCATCGTCGTGCCGGTGTGTCTGCTTGGTACGCTGACCTTCATGTACCTGCTGGGCTTCTCGGTGAACATGATGACCATGTTCGGCATGGTCCTGGCCATCGGCATCCTGGTGGACGATGCCATCGTGGTGGTGGAGAACGTCGAGCGGATCATGGCCGAGGAAGGCCTGGCGCCGGTGCCGGCGACCATCAAGGCGATGGGCCAGGTGTCCGGGGCGATCATCGGCATCACCCTGGTGCTGTCAGCGGTGTTCCTGCCGCTGGCGTTCATGTCCGGCTCGGTGGGTGTGATCTATCAGCAGTTCTCGCTGTCGCTGGCGGTGTCGATCCTGTTCTCGGGTTTCCTCGCGCTGACCTTCACCCCGGCGCTGTGCGCCACCCTGCTCAAGCCGATTGCCGACGGCCACCATGAAAAGCGCGGCTTCTTCGGCTGGTTCAACCGCAAGTTCACCGTCCTGACCGGTCGCTACACCCGACTCAACGGCAAGCTGGTGCCGCGCGCTGGTCGCGTGATGTTCATCTACCTGGGCATCGTGGTGCTGATGGGCTTCTTCTATCTGCGCCTGCCGGAATCCTTCGTGCCGGTGGAAGACCAGGGCTACATGATCGTCGACATCCAGTTGCCGCCGGGCGCGACCCGCGAGCGCACCTCGGCAGCCGGCGAGGAACTGGAGGAATTCTTGATGGGCCGCGAAGCCATCGAGACCTCCTTTCTGGTACTCGGCTTCAGCTTCTCCGGCATGGGCGAGAACGCCGCCATCGCCTTCCCGCTGCTCAAGGACTGGTCGGAGCGTGACTCCACCCAATCACCAGAGGCCGAATCGGCAGCGGTCAACCAGCACTTCGCCAACCTCGACGACGGCGCCATGATGGCCGTGCCGCCACCGCCGATCGAAGGCCTGGGCAACTCCGGCGGCTTCGCCCTGCGCCTGCAGGATCGCGCCGGCCTTGGCCGCGAGGCGTTGCTCGCCGCCCGCGACGAGGTGCTGGGCAAGGTCAACGGCAATCCGAAGTTCCTCTACGCGATGATGGAAGGCCTGGCCGAGGCCCCGCAGTTGCGCCTGGTGATCGACCGCGAGCAGGCGCGCACCCTCGGTGTCAGCTTCGAGTCGGTCAGCAGTGCGCTGTCCACCGCCTTCGGCTCCTCGGTGATCAACGACTTCTCCAATGCCGGCCGCCAGCAGCGCGTGGTGGTGCAAGCCGAACAGGCAGAACGGATGACGCCGGAGAGCGTGCTCAAGCTGCACGTGCCCAACGACAGCGACGGCCTGGTGCCGCTTAGCGCCTTCGTCACCACGCTGTGGGAAGAAGGCCCGGTGCAAATCGCCCGTTACAACGGCTATCCGTCTATCCGCATCGCCGGTGACGCCGCGCCGGGCGTCAGCACCGGCGAAGCCATGGCCGAACTGGAGCGCATCGCCGCCGAACTGCCGGAAGGCATCGGTTACGAATGGACCGGCCTGTCCTATCAGGAGCGGGTCGCCAGCGGTCAGGCTGTGATGCTCTTCGCCTTGGCCATCACCGTGGTGTTCCTGCTGCTGGTGGCGCTCTACGAGAGCTGGGCGATCCCGCTGACGGTGATGCTGATCGTGCCGGTCGGCGCCCTTGGCGCGGTGCTGGCGGTGACCGCCATCGGCCTGCCCAATGACGTGTACTTCAAGGTCGGCCTGATCACCGTGATCGGCCTGGCGGCGAAGAACGCCATCCTGATCGTCGAGTTCGCCAAGGACCTGTGGGAGGACGGCTACTCGCTGCGCGAGGCTGCCATCGAAGCCGCGCGCCTGCGTTTCCGTCCGATCATCATGACCTCCATGGCCTTCATGCTCGGCGTGGTGCCGCTGGCTATCGCCACCGGCGCCGGCGCCGCCAGCCAGCGCGCGCTGGGCACCGGGGTACTGGGCGGAATGCTCAGCGCAACCATGCTTGGGGTGATCTTCGTGCCGATCTTCTTCGTCTGGGTGCTGTCGCTGCTGCGTACCAAACCTCAGCAAACCGACAACCATCCCCTGCACAAAGCGGAGTAACGCGATGACCTCTCACCTCATGCTGCGCCCCGCTCTGCTGACCCTGGCCATCGCCCTCGGCGGCTGCTCCCTGGCGCCGACCTACGAGCGGCCAGAGGCGCCGGTCGCCGCCGGCTGGCAGGAGGCCGATGCCAATGGCGCCAGTGCCCAGGCGCTGGACTGGCAGACCTTCATCGTCGACGCCGACCTGCGCCGTGCGGTGGACACTGCGCTGAACAACAACCGCAGCCTGCGCCAGGCGCTGCTGGATATCGAGGCGGCACGCGCGCAGTACCGCATCCAGCGCGCCGACCGCCTGCCGTCGATCAACGCCAACGCCAGCGGCAATCGCCAGCGCCTGCCGGCCGACCAGACGCAGACCGGGCGCTCGGAAGTCACCAGCGTCTACCAGGTCGGCCTGGGCCTGGCCGAATACGAAGTCGACCTGTTCGGCCGCGTGCGCAATCTGTCCGAGGCGGCGCTGGAAACCTACCTGGCCACCGAGCAGGCGACCCGCGCCACGCAGATCAGCCTGATTGCCGAAGTGATCCAGGCCTACCTGACCCGTGATGGCGCGCTACGGCGCAAGGCGCTGGTGGAACAGACCCTGGAAAGCCGTCTGGCCTCGCTGGAGCTGGTCAGCAGACGCCGCGAAGCCGGCACCGCGACGGCGCTGGATTATCAGGAGGCCCTGGGCCTCGCCGAGCAGGCCAGGGCCGAACGCGAGAGCACCGAGCGCCAGCTACGCCAGGCGGACAACGCCCTGGTGCTGCTGCTCGGCACCCCTGATGCCGGTGGACTGCTGCCATCGGCACCGCATGACGAACTGATGCTGCTGCAGGACATCGCCCCCGGCACCAGCTCGGAGCTGATCGAACGGCGCCCGGACATTCTCGCCAGCGAGCACCGCCTCAAAGCGCGCAATGCCGATATCGGCGCGGCCCGTGCAGCGTTCTTTCCACGCATCAGCCTGACCGGTTCGCTGGGCAGTTCCAGCACCGAACTGTCCGGCCTGTTCGAGGGTGGCTCGCGGGCCTGGAGCTTCGCCCCGACGCTGTCGCTGCCGATCTTCGCCGGCGGGCGCAACCGCGCCAATCTGGATCTTGCCGAGGTGCGCCAGGATGCAGGCGTGGCCGACTACGAAGGCACCATCCAGACCGCCTTCCGCGAAGTCGCCGACGCACTCGCCGCCACCGATACGCTACGCCGCGAAGAAGCGGCGCGGCGTGCCCTGGCCGAGTCCAGCCGAGCGGCCGAAGCCCTGGCCGAAGCCCGCTACAAGGGCGGTGTGGATGATCATCTGCGCTACCTGGATGCCCAGCGCAGCAGCTTCAACGACCAGAACACGCTGATTCGGATCAGCACCGACCGCCAGTTGGCGCTAGCCGACCTGTTCAGGGCACTGGGCGGCGGCTGGCAGCGCTAACCTGCCCGCCCGCCACGAACGACAACGCCACGCATAAGCGTGGCGTTGTCGTTTACACAGGCTCAGTACTTGCCGATTGCGTTGAAGACCCCACCGCCGCAGCAATATTCACGACACACAGGCCTGGGGGCGCGCGCAGAAACGAAATACGGCCCCGGACTCCTCCCTCGCAAAACCCTTGGACGCTTCTGCAAAGGCCACTTTTCCGGGCGGCGAATAAACTCGCACCTCGCTGATTGCTACAGCGTCAATGGCGCAGCAAACGGCAGGACGCCGCACGTATGGCGACAGCAAGCCAATGCGTGCACATCATCGAAGCCGTGGTGCCTGCCAAGCGGCTCCACGAACCGACTTCACCAAGTCCAGCCAGCGCCTGCGCATCGGTCAACGAGTGATGCCGTGGCACCAGCCTGCTCGTCCAACCCTCGCACGGAGAATGAATCCGCATGATCTGCAACAGATCGGCCCCGCTCACCATCAAGCCCGCGCCCCTGAACAACAGGCGCAGCACCCTGCCGCGCAGCGAAATCGCCGCCAGACGCAACGAGCCCTGCCAACACCAGGCGACCGCCGAATACCAGGCCGCACGCCTAGGCAAACTGCTCAGAAGCCAGCCGGCCCAGGCGCAAACAGAAATGGCCAACCTGCTGCTGCAGGAACTGGTCGAGGCTTATCGCCTGGCCCTGCAAAAAGCCAGGCAGGGTTGATACCTCACAGCGCGCTGAACAGATCATTGGCGTCGAGCAGGCGCCAGGCGATTTCCGGCCTTCTTTCCATGGCCCGGCGAATCGCCGCCGGAATGCTCTGGCGCGTCTTGCGGCACAATCCCGGATGCGCGTCGAAGCGCATATGGATGCCACGCATGCTGCGCACCTCGCCATACGCCGGCTCGATGTACAGGCGAATACCCAGTTGCTCGTACATGCGCTGCTGCATGCGCTCGAGATCATCCAGGCTCTGCAGGTTCTCCAGGCGTTCAAGCAGGCGCTGCTCCTCCTGACGGGTCAGCAGCAGGACGCGCGTGTCGGCACCCGGCCGGTCCAGCAGCTCGTCGCGCTGGCAGTCGCAGGCACCCGGTGGGCAGGGATTACGCAAGGGCAATGGTGAATTCATGGCCCTGATCATAGCCATAGCCATGCGCGCTGCCCATCCACGCCTATCGCCTGGCTTGTCAGGGCCGCAGACTCCGTTAAGCTCACGGCATTTCTCCCCCGATGCAAGGAATACCCATGCTGCGCCTCCACGCTCGTCGCCGGCCTGCTGCTCTCGGCCAACGTCTTCGCCCTGTCCCTCTCCGACCTGAGCCAGCAGGACGCCAGCGGCGGCCTCAAGGATGCGCTGATCCAGGGTGCCCAGGTCGCCGTCAAGCAACTCGGCGCGCCGGGCGGTTTCAGCAATAACCCGGACGTGCGCATCGAGCTGCCGGGCAAACTCGGCAAGGCCGCCAAGACCATGAAGATGATGGGCATGGGCGCCCAGGTCGACCAGCTCGAAGCGAGCATGAACAAGGCCGCCGAAGCAGCCGTGCCGCAAGCCCAGGCGCTGCTGGTCGACGCAGTGAAGAAAATGACCGTAGCCGATGCCAAGGCGATTCTCGGCGGCCCGCAGGATTCGGCCACGCAGTACCTGAACAAGAGCAGCCGCGAGCAGATCCGCGCCAAGTTCCTGCCCATCGTCAAGCAGGCTACCGACCAGGTGGGTCTGGCTCAGCAATACAACGCCTTCGCCGGCCAGGCTGCCAGCTTCGGCGTGGTCGATGCCAAGAGCAGCAGCGTGGAAAACTACGTGACCGAACAGGCCCTCGATGGCCTGTTCGAGATGATCGCCAAACAGGAAGCCAACATCCGCCAAAACCCGGCCGCGGCAGCCACCGGCCTGGCGAAGAAGGTGTTTGGCGCACTGTGAAACCGCGGCCTGCCACACAAACGCCCTGATCTCGGATCTGGGCGTTTTGCCTCAGGGTAGGCAGAGCCTGTCGACCTGCGGTCTGGCGAAGAAGAAGCCCTGCATGTAGCGGATACCCAGATCGAGCAAGGCATCGCGCTCCCCCGCGCTTTCGATGCCTTCGGCGATGATCCGGATGCCCAGGCGCTGGGCCACCAGCACGATACCGGCAACGATGGCCTGCCGTACCTGGTCCTGATCGATGCCGCGGGTCAGCGCCATATCCAGCTTGAGCACCTGGGGCTGGAATTCTGCCAACAGGTTGAGCCCTGAATAACCGGCGCCAAAATCATCGATGGCGGTGGTGAACCCCTGCCTCCCGTACTCGGCGAAGATCCGCTTGAGGTGTTCTGCATCATGGATCTGCTCGCCCTCGGCCACTTCGAACATCAGCCGCTCGTGGGGAAAGCCGCAACGCCTGGCCGCCTCCAGCGTCGCACGAATGCAGGTTTCGGCTCGGTACACCGCATTCGGCAGGAAGTTGATGCTGAGCAGACAGTCGGGGAGTTCGAGCAGCCCCAGGCTCGTTGCCTGCTCGATGGCCTTGACCCGGCACGCCTGGTCGAACCGATAGCGGTTGCCGTCGTTGACCCAGCTCAGCACCTCGCCGGCCGACTCGCCCGCGACGCCACGTACCAGAGCCTCGTAGGCGAAGGGCTGTTGCGCCTGGACATCGACAATCAGCTGGAACGCCATGGTGAAGTCGAAGCCGAGCGCATCGAGGTTGCGACATTCGTTACAGCCAAGCGCCTTGAAGGGTTGAGGAAAAATGCTGGGGCTGTCGCTGTTCATGGCAAATCCTGATCGGGGGGGCGAAGACTACATGAAATCGAGGCCACAGACTGGCCGAGCCGGCGCTCCTTGACTGACGCAATACACCTGCTGGCACGCAGCGCATCACGAATGTCACGACGAAACGACACTGCTAAAGACCACACGAAACCCGTTTCGTCGCAGTCCCGTGCAATCGAAACGACAGCACACGGCAGCCTAACCAGGATCGACGCTTATCGACTTGCCCCTGCGGCGGGCGCTGGCCGCGCGCACAAATGAAAAACCCCGCCGGGCTTTTGGCCGGGCGGGGTTGTAGAAGGTGCCGTTACCGATCAGGCGCAGGCGGCTTGCATCTGGCGATGCGTATCGATGAGGTGCTGCACCACGCCAGGATCGGCAAGCGTGGAGATATCGCCGAGGGAATCGTATTCGGCGGTGGCGATCTTGCGCAGGATGCGGCGCATGATCTTGCCCGAGCGGGTCTTCGGCAGGCCAGGCGCCCACTGGATCACGTCCGGCGTGGCGATCGGGCCGATCTCCTTGCGCACCCAGTTACGCAGTTCCTGACGCAGCTGCTCGGAGGACTCCTCGCCGGCGTTGAGGGTCACGTAGACGTAGATGCCCTGCCCCTTGATATCGTGCGGCACACCGACCACCGCGGCCTCGGCCACTTTCGGGTGGGCGACCATGGCGCTCTCGACCTCGGCAGTGCCCATGCGGTGGCCGGAAACGTTGAGCACGTCGTCGACGCGACCGGTGATCCACCAGTAACCATCTTCGTCGCGGCGCGCGCCGTCACCGGTGAAGTACATGCCTTTGAAGGTCTTGAAGTAGGTGTCGACGAAACGGTCGTGGTCGCCATACAGGCTGCGCGCCTGGCCCGGCCAGGAATCGATGATCACCAGGTTGCCTTCGGCCGGCCCCTCGATGATGTTGCCCAGGTTGTCCACCAGCGCCGGCTGTACGCCGAAGAAAGGACGCGCGGCGGAACCCGGCTTCATCGGGTGAGCGCCCGGCAGCGGGGTCATCAGGCAGGCACCGGTTTCGGTCTGCCACCAGGTGTCGACGATCGGGCAACGGCTCTGGCCGACGTTCTCGTAGTACCACTGCCAGGCTTCCGGGTTGATCGGCTCGCCAACCGAACCGAGCAGGCGCAGGCTGGAGCCATCGGCGCCGTCGACCGCGGCCTTGCCCTCGGCCATCATGGCGCGGATGGCGGTCGGAGCGGTGTAGAGGATGTTGACCTTGTGCTTGTCGATGATCTTCGCCACGCGGGTGACGTCCGGGTAGTTCGGCACCCCTTCGAACATCACGGTGGTGGCGCCGTTGGCCAGCGGCCCGTAGATCAGGTAGGTGTGGCCGGTGACCCAGCCGATGTCGGCGGTGCACCAGAAGACTTCGCCCGGGCGGTAGTCGAATACGCGCTCATGGGTCAGCGACGCGTAGGTCAGGTAGCCGCCGGTAGTGTGCAGCACGCCTTTCGGCTTGCCGGTGGAACCGGAGGTATAGAGGATGAACAGCGCTTCCTCGGCGCCCATTTCCTTCGGCGCGCAGACGCTGCCGGCCACCTTCATCAGGTCTTCGTACCAGATGTCGCGGTGCTGGTTCCACTTGATCTGGCCGCCGGTGCGGTTGACCACGATGATCTTCTGCACGCTGTTGGTTTCAGGGTTGGTCAGCGCATCGTCGACGTTGGCCTTCAGCGGCACCTTCTTGCCACCACGCACGCCTTCGTCGGCAGTGATCACCACCTTGGACTTGCAGTCGATGATGCGACCGGCCAGCGCCTCCGGAGAGAAGCCGCCGAACACCACCGAGTGGATGGCGCCGATGCGGGCGCAGGCCAGCATGGCCACTGCCGCTTCGGGAATCATCGGCATGTAGATGGTCACCACGTCGCCGCGGTGAATGTCCTGGCCGCGCAGGGCGTTGGCGAGTTTGCACACCTGTTCGTGCAGTTCGCGGTAGGTGATTTCCTTGTGCTCGGACGGATCGTCGCCTTCCCAGATGATCGCGACCTGATCACCACGCTCTTCCAGGTGACGGTCGAGGCAGTTGTAGGAGACGTTCAGGGTGCCATCGGCGTACCACTTGATGTCGACGTGATGGTCGTCGAAGGAGGTCTGCTTGACCTTGGTGTAGGGCTTGATCCAGTCGATCCGCTTGCCCTGCTCGCGCCAGAAACCCTCGGGGTTGACCACCGACTGTTGGTACATGGCCTTGTAGGTGGCCTCGTCGGTGAGGGTCCGAGCGGCCACCTCGGGACGCACAGGGTAAAGAGACGCAGCACTCATGGAATCACCTCGGCGGGTAGTTGTTTTTGTATGGTGCCTTTTGTATCCCCCGACCCTTCGTGAGGCCATTCGACCATGGTCTTACCGCTCTAAGACCATGGTCTTGAACCAGTTTCTGGCACATGCCCAGCCAAATCGGCAGCGCCAGGGATATGTCGCGGCGCATGGACAAAAAAAGCCCGGCACAAGGCCGGGCGCAGAGGTAGACGCGAGATCGACGGTTGCCCTAGCTCATGCCCAGCCAGTTCGGCAGGGCCATGGACACGGCGGGGATGTAGGTGATCACCATCAGGAAGCTGATCAGCATCATCAACCACGGCAAGGCGGCTTTGATCACCGAGGTCAGCGGCATGCCTGTCACCGCTGAGGTGACGAACAGGTTCAGCCCCACCGGTGGCGTAATCAGGCCGATCTCCATGTTCACCACCATGATGATGCCCAGGTGAATCGGGTCGATACCCAGCTGCATGGCGATCGGGAACAGGATCGGCGCCAGGATCAGGATGATCGCCGACGGCTCCATGAAGGCACCGGCGATCAGCAGCACGATGTTCACCACCAGCAGGAACTGCCACGGCTGCAGGCCCAGCTCCACCACCCAGGCGGTGATCTGCTGCGGGATCTGCTCGGTGGTCAGCACGTGGGCGAAGAGCATGGCGTTGGCAATGATGAACATCAGCATGATGGTCAGCTTGCCGGATTCCAGCAGCACCTTCGGGCACTCGCGGATGGTCAGGTCCTTGTACACGAACAGGGCGACGAAGCCGGCGTAGACCGCCGCCACGGCCGCGGCCTCGGTCGGGGTGAACATGCCGGTGTAGATGCCGCCGAGGATGATCACCATCAGCAGCAGGCCCCAGAACGCCTCGCGGGCGGAACGCAGCCACTCGCGGAAGCTGGCGCGCGGCAGGGCTGGCAGCTTCTTGATGCGCGCGACGATGTAGATCGCGATCATCAGTGCCAGGCCGAGCATCACACCGGGAATCACACCGGCCATGAACAGCTTGCCCACCGACTGCTCGGTAGCGGCGGCGTACACCACCATCACGATCGACGGCGGAATCAGGATGCCCAGGGTACCGGCGTTACACACGATGCCGGCGCCGAAGGCTTGCGGGTAACCGGAGCGCACCATGCCGGCGATGGCGATGGAGCCCACGGCCGCGACGGTGGCCGGCGAAGAACCGGACAGCGCGGCGAACAGCATGCACGCCAGTACCGCGCCAATGGCCAGGCCGCCACGGATGTGGCCGACGCAGGCGTTGGCGAAGTCGATCAGGCGACGTGCCACGCCACCGGTGGTCATGAAGGCACCGGACAGCAGGAAGAACGGGATCGCCAGCAGGGTGTAGTGCTCGGAGGTTTCGAACAGCTTGATCGCCAGCGAGCGCACCGAGTCGGGGCTGAACAGCATGATGGTGATCGAGCCGGCCAGGCCGAGCGATGCGGCGATCGGCACGCCGATGAACATCAGCAGGAACAGCAGCAGGAAGAGGAACAGCACGGTCATTATTTGGCCTCCTCGTGCTCATTGATTTTCAGCGCATCGGCGGCTTCGTCAGCCAGGCCGAGGCCGGTCTGCTCGTTGCGCAGGATGCGCACGAGGATTTCCAGGAAACGGATGAACACCATGGCGTAGCCGAACGGCACGATCATGCCGATATGCCATTGCTGGATGCCGTAATGGCCAAGGTCTTCGGCGCCGATACCGGCCCTGAACAGGGTGCTGACCCAGTCGAAGCTGCCGACGGCGATCAGGCCGGCGTAGCCCAGGCAGGCCGAGCAGGCGATCACGCCGATGACGCGCTGCACGCCGCGCGGAGCGAGCTTGACCAGCGCGTCCACGCCGATGTGGCCGGCGGTGCGCACGCCGTAGGCCAGGCCGAAGAAGATCAGCCAGCCGAACAGGGCTTTGGTCAGGGCGTTGCTCCAGGTCATCGCCTGGGCAAGGTCGAGAATGAAGTCGCCGATAGCGAGCAGGGCCTCGTTACCGCCGAAGAAGTCACCCAGCCAATAGAACAGGGTGTAGAAGTTATTGAGGATCACGTAGACGAAAGTGATCAGCGTCATGGCCGCCAGGAGAAAGGCAATGAAGCCTTCCTCGAAGTGCTCCCAGACGCGCCGCAAGGCGTTCATGGCATCTCCGCGAGGTTCTTGTGATTGTCAGGAGTCGGACGAATCTAACCGAGCCTGGAACGGCGCGATATTCGTCATTGGCAAACGCCGTCTTAGGCGACGACGAATGAAAGACCGCCCCGGGTGCGTGGGCCCGGGACGGTCATGGCGCTCACTGCTGGTTGGCGGCTTGCGCAGCCTCGATCACGTCAGTGCCGATCTCGGCCTCGAACTTCTTCCACGCCGGGCGCACGGCGTCACGCCAGGCGGTACGCTGCTCGGGCGTCAGGGTGATGATCTCGCTCTTGCCGGTATCGAGAATCGCCTGGCGCGCTTCGGCGTTCAGCGCCTCGGCCTGTTTGTTCACCTCGACGGTCACCTCGTCGACGATCTGCTCCAGCTCGCTGCGGATGTCCGCCGGCAGGCCGTTCCAGAACTGGGTATTGGTGATCAGCAGGTAGTTGCCGATGGCATGGTTGGACTCGGTCATGTACTTCTGCACCTCGAAGTACTTCTGCGAGTAGATGTTCGACCAGGGGTTGTCCTGGGCGTTGACCACACCGGTCTGCAGGCCCTGGTAGATTTCGGCGAAGGCCATCTTGCGCGGCACCGCGCGCAGGGCGCTGTACTGCGCGGCCTGCAGGTCGGACGGCTGCACGCGGAATTTCTGCCCACGGGCGTCGCCTGGCTCCACCAGCGGCTTGTTGGCGGTGAGCTGACGCATACCGTTGAGCCAGTAGGCCAGGCCGGTGATGCCCTTGCCCTCCATTGACTTGAGCAGCGCCCTGCCCTTTTCCGAGGACTGGAAGCGCTGCGCGGCAGCCACGTCATCGAACAGGAACATCAGGTCGAACAGCTGCAACTGCTTGGTGTACTGCTCCAGCTTGGAAGGTGCCGGCGCCAGCATCTGCACCTCGTTCAGCAACAGCGCCTCCATTTCCTTGCCGTCGCCATAGAGTGACGAGTTGGCGTAGACCTCGACCTTGACCTTGCCGGCCAGGCGCTCCTCAACCAGCTTCTTGAACATCAGCGCGCCCTGGCCCTTGGGCGTGCTGTCGGCAGTGATATGGGAGAACTTGATCAAGATCGGATCGGCTGCGTGGGCCGTCAGCGCGCCGAGCAGTGCGCAACCGGCGAGCACGCCGGCCAGGCCACGGCGGACGAATGAGAACTTCATGGAGAGCTCCTGTTGTTTTTGTCTGAGCGTCGAAGGAGAAACCCTTCGATTGGCCCGGACTCTACTGCGCCCTTGCACAAGCTGAAATTCACATTTGGACAACCGAGCCTTCGGCATTCACGAAGGCAGCGCCGAAGCCCCCTCTACCAATGAGCTGTTACGTAGATGATCGAGCATCTGCTTCGCGGTCAGCGAAAGGTTGTCCTGGTTACGCACCGCCACCTTGAGTTCGCGCCGGGCCCAGGGGTCGTACAGCGGGATCACCCGCACATCCAGCGCCGGCAGGTAGGTGCGCACCGCCAGATCCGGCAATACGCCGACACCCATGCCGGTGTGGATCATCCGGCAGATGGCCTCGAAGCTGCGTACCTGGATGCGCAGGCGCAAGGCCACACCCTGGCTGTGCGCCGAATGCTGCAGCAGGCCGTGCAAGGAGGCGTCCTGCTGCAGGCCGATGAAGTCGAAGCCCACCGCCTCGCGCAGGAACAGGCCGTCGCGTTCGGCCAGGGGATGCTCGCGCGGAGTGACCAATACCAGTTGGTCGTGGCGGTAGGTGAACACCTGCAGATCCTCGGCCGGCACATGCCCGGCGAAGATGCCGATATCGGTCAGCCCCTCGCGCACGGCGCGGATGGTTTCGCTGCTGACCCGCTCCTCCAGGTCGATCTTCACCTGCGGGTGAAAGCGGCTAAAGCTGGCCAGGTCCTCGGGCAGGAACTCGATCACCGCCGAGGTGTTGGCATGGATGCGCACATGACCCTTGACCCCCTCGCTGAACTCGCTGAGATCGGCGTTGAGCTGTTCGAGGTTGTCCATCATGTTGCGCGCGTGGTGCAGCAGCGCATGGCCGGCCGGGGTCAGCTCGACGCCCTTGGGCTGGCGATAGAGCAACGCGATGCCGAGCTGGTTTTCCAGGTCGCTGACGCGCTTGCTCACCGCCGCCAGGGCCAGGTGCTCGCGCTCGGCGGCGCGGGTCAGGCTGCGTTCGTCGGCGATGGCGACGAACAGCTTGAGGGTGACGAAATCGATGCGGCGCATGGGTTCTCCATTTCGTGCCTGGCGAAGCGAAGCTGCCAGAAGGCTGATTTACAGCATGCCACTTCGCGATACGCGAAGCCCAGCTTGGCCATTGAGCAATTGTCGGCATCGCGCCGCTGCGCCATTCTGCGCACCACGAGAAACGCACAGGCAAATCGGGTGCAGCCATGACTCAGAGCAACACCAGCAACATGGCCCTGCAGGGGCTCAAGGTGATCGAGATGGGCCAGCTCATCGCCGGTCCCTTCGCCAGCAAGCTGCTCGGCGAATTCGGCGCCGACGTGATCAAGATCGAGCCGCCGGGCGTCGGCGACCCGCTGCGCAAGTGGCGCAAGATCAAGGACGGCACCTCGCTCTGGTGGCACGTGCAGTCGCGCAACAAACGCTCGCTGACCCTCGACCTGAAACAGGCCGAAGCCCAGGACATCGTGCGTCAGCTGGTCAGCGAGGCCGACGTGCTGGTGGAGAACTTCCGCCCCGGCACGCTGGAAGGCTGGGGCCTGGGCTACGAGGCGCTGAAGGCGATCAACCCGCGGCTGATCATGCTGCGCATCTCCGGCTATGGGCAGACCGGCCCCTACCGCGACCTGCCCGGTTTCGGCGTGATCGGCGAAGCCATGGGCGGCCTGCGCCACCTTTCCGGCTACCCCGGCCAGGCACCGGTGCGCGTGGGCATCAGCATCGGCGACTCGTTGTCCTCGCTGTACGGCGTGATCGGCGTGCTGCTGGCCCTGCAGGAGCGGGCGCGCAGCGGTGAAGGCCAGGAAATCGACGTGGCGCTGTACGAGTCGGTATTCGCCATGATGGAAAGCCTGATCCCCGAATACGACGCCTTCGGCTACATCCGCGAGCCGGCCGGCAGCGCCCTGCCCGGCATCACCCCGTCCAACTCCTATCCCTGCAAGGATGGCAGCTACGTGCTGATCGCCGGCAATGGCGACAGCATCTACAAGCGCCTGATGAGCCTGATCGGCCGCGACGACCTGGGCAACGACCCGCGTCTGGCGCAGAACGACGGACGCAGCCAGCACGCCGAGCTGATCGACGGAGCCATCGCCGAGTGGACCGCCCAGCGCGGCCGCGATGAAGTGATCGAAGCGCTCAAGGGCGCCCGCGTACCGGCCGGCTACCCCTACACCGCCGCCGACATCGTGAAGGACCCGCACTACCTGGCGCGGCAGATGATCGAGCAGGTGCAGACCAGCGTCGGCCCGCTCAAGGTGCCAGGCGTACTACCCAAGCTCAGCCGCACACCGGGCCGTATCGGCACCGGCGGCCCGCAGCTCGGAGAGCACAACGACGACATCCTCGAAGGCCTCGGCCTGAGCGCGGAACAGGTCGCAGGGCTGCGCGAGCGCGGGATTATTTAAAAGCAGCTGCAAGCTTCAAGCGGCAAGCCTCAAGCAAGCGGCTTCGGGCCTTTACTTGTAGCTTGAAGCTTGCGGCTTGCAACTCCTCCTGAGGATTACCATGAGCAAACGCCTTTACATCCAGGACGTCGCCACCCGCGACGGCTTCCAGATCGAAGCCACCTTCGTGCCCACCGAAGACAAGATCGCCCTGATCGACCGCCTTTCCCACACCGGCCTGGCCAAGATCGAAGTCACCTCCTTCACCTCGCCCAAAGCCATTCCCAACCTGCGCGATGCCGAAGAGGTGATGCGCGGCGTCCAGCGCGTGGTGGGCGTCGAGTACACCGTGCTGGTGCCCAATGTGAAGGGCTGCGAGCGCGCGCTGTCGTGCCAGGTGGACGAGATCAACCTGGTGATGTCAGCCAGCGATACCCATGGCCTGGCCAACCTGCGCATGACGCCGGAGCAGTCCCTGGCGCAGTTCGCCGAGATCATCGACGTGACGCGCGGCAGCAAGGTGTTCATCAACGCTTCGCTGTCCACCACCTTTGGCTGCCCCTTCGAGGGCGAGGTGCCGGAAACCCGCGTGCATGAACTGACCCAGCGACTGCTCGATCTTGGTGTACAGGGCGTGACCCTCTGCGACACCACCGGCATGGCCGACCCGGCGCAGGTCGAGCGCATCTGTCGCGAGTCGCTGCAGCGCTGGCCCGAAGCGGTGTTCACCGCGCACTTTCACAACACCCGTGGCATGGGCCTGGCCAATGCCCTGGCGGCGCTGAATGCCGGCATCGATCGCTTCGACGCCTCCCTCGGCGGTCTTGGCGGCTGCCCTTATGCGCCCGGCGCCAGCGGCAATATCTGCACCGAGGACCTGGTGCATATGTTCCAGCGCATGGGCCTGGACACCGGCGTGAACCTCGATGCTCTGCTCGAAGCCGCCGCCACCCTGCCCGGCCTGATCGGCCACGACGTACCGGGCGCCATCCTCAAGGCCGGCAAGTCTGACCGTCGTTATCCCAAGCCCAAGTGGATGCAAGAAGCCGGGCTGTGAGGCTCGGCAGCAGTCGCGGCTAAAGCCCCTCCCACAACATTGGAAGGGCGTAGCCTTTTGGGTAGGCGATGGGGGTATGGCTAAAGCCGCACGCCCTCCCTCAGAACCGCGTCATCCTGTGGGAGGGGCTTTAGCCGCGACAAAAAAACCCGGTGCAAGCACCGGGCGTTTTCGTTTGCAGCGCAACATCACTGCTGGTTGGACTTCTCCGCCGCCTCGATCAGCTCGGCGCCGATCTCCTGCTCGAATTTCTTCCACACCGGGCGCATAGCTTCACGCCATTCTGCGCGCTGCTGCGGGGTCAGCTCGATGATCTCGGTGGTACCGGCCTTGGCGATGTCCTGCTTGGCCTTGCGGTTCAAGTCATCGGCCTGCTTGTTCACCTCGACGGAGACCTCGGCCATGATGGTTTCCAGCTGGCTGCGCACGTCATCCGGCAGGCCCTTCCAGAACTTGGTATTGGTAATCACCATGTAGTCGATCAGGCCATGATCGGACTCGGTCATGTACTTCTGCACCTCGTGCACCTTCTGGCTGTAGTAGTTCGACCAGGTGTTCTCGGTGCCGTTGACCACGCCGGTCTGCAGCCCCTGGTAGACCTCGGCGAAGCTCATCTTGCGCGGGTTGGCCCGTACCGCCTTGAACTGCTCCTCGAGCACCGCCGAAGCCTGCACACGAAATTTCAGGCCACGGGCGTCGGACGGCTCGCGCAGCGGCTTGTTGGCCGACATCACCTTCAATCCGTTGTGCCAGTAGGCTAGGCCAGTGATGTTCTTGTCCTCCATGGAGGTCAGCAGGCCGCGGCCCTCGGGGCTGGCCTGGAAGCGATCGACCGCCTCCATGTTGTCGAACAGAAATGGCAGGTCGAAGATCTGCACCGGTTTGGCGTACTGCTCGAACTTGGCCAGCGACGGCGCCAGCATCTGCACCTCGCCTAACAGCAGTGCCTCCATTTCCTTGCCATCACCGAACAGCGAGGAGTTGGGGTAGACATCGACCTTGACCCGCCCAGGCAGGCGCTCCTCGGCCAATTTCTTGAACAACAGCGCGCCCTGTCCCTTGGGCGTGTTGTCCGCCACCACATGGGCGAACTTGATGAGGATAGGCTCCTCGGCCGCCTGTGCCAGGCCGGCACAGGAGAGGATGGCGGCGCAGGCCAGCGCCTTGGCGGTGAGTTTGAACATGACGTTACCTCATTGTTTTTGTAGGTCGGTACGTGGGACGAAATGACCGGTGGCGCAGTGCCGCCGGCCGGTATTCAGGCCGGGCTCTCGCCAGCGCGTTGCAGCAGTCTTTGGGCGCGGCCCAGCACCGGGGCGTCGACCATCTGGCCGTCGACCACGAAGACGCCTTCGCCACTGCTGGCCGCCTTCATCACGCGGCGCGCCCAGGCCAATTCCTCCTCGGCCGGGAGCAACGCGCGATGGATGACCTCCACCTGTTTGGGGTGGATGCACAGCAAACCGTCGAAGCCCATGTCGCGGGCATCACGTGCGGTACGGGCCAGACCGTCGCGGTCTTCGATGGCGGGGAACACACTGTCCAGTGGCGCCGCCAGGCCTGCCGTGCGCGAATGCAGCAACAGGGCGTAACGAGCCTGATCGAGCATGCGTTCGGCCGCGGCGCTGCCGCTGCTGAGGCCCAGGTCCAGCCCAAGGTCGAGCGCGCCAAAGGACAGCCGCTCGACGCCCGAGGCCCGTGCGATGGACGGCAGCTCCAACAACCCCGCTGCGCTCTCGATGATCGGCCAAACCGGCTTGCCACAAGCGGCAACGCGGTCTACCTGAGCGGCGCACTCCACCTTGGGCAAGAGCACGCCGATGACTCCGGCATGGCGTGCGCACAACTCGATATCGGCGCCATGACCGGCATGCTCCGGCGCGTTGATGCGTACCAGCAGGCGGGCCTCGGGGTTGGCCGTGAGAAAGGCATCGAGATGAGCACGAGCCTCGACCTTCAGGCTTTCCTGCACGGCGTCTTCCAGGTCGACGATCACCGCATCGGCGCCAACGGCAAGCGCCTTGGGAATGCGCTCCGGTCTACTGGCGGGCACGAACAGCGCGGTACGAATGATGGAATGGTTCATCACACGGCCCCCTGTTGATGCAGGCGTTGAATATCACCCGCGCCATAGCCCAGCTCGGCGAGCAGCCCATCGGTGTGCTGACCCAGCGCCGGAATGGCGTCCATACGCGGCTCGAAGTCGCTGTTGCGCCCTGGCGGTAACAGGGCCGGCAAGCTGCCGCTGGGGCTGTCGACCTGGCGCCAACGCTGGCGTGCCTGAAGTTGCGGATGAGCCCAGACGCCGGCCATGTCGTTGACCTGGGCGTTGGCGATCTGCGCCTGCTCCAGGCGCTCGATCACCTGCGCCGTGCTCATGCGCGAGAAGGCTTCGATGATCAGCGCACGCAGCTCACTGCGGTTGGCCGAGCGCTTGAAGTTGGCCGAGAAGCGCTCGTCGCCAGCCAGCTCCGGCTGCTCCAGCACCTTGGCGCAGAACGCCTGCCATTCACGCTCGTTTTGCAGGCCGAGCATCACCGTGCCGCCGTCGCCGGCCGGGAATGGGCCATAGGGATAGATGGTCGAGTGTGCGGCGCCAGCACGCGGCGGCGGTGTGGCGCCGTCGTAGGCGTAGTACAGCGGGTAGCCCATCCATTCCACCAGGCTTTCCAGCATCGACACGTCGACACGGCTGCCGAGGCCTGTCTTGCCACGCAGCATCAGCGCCGAGAGCACACCGGTGTAGGCGTACATGCCGGCAGCGATATCGGCGATGGAACAGCCGGCCTTGGCCATCTCCTCCTCGCCCGGCCCGCCGGTGACGGAGAGAAAACCACCCTCGCTCTGGATCAGCAGGTCATAGGCCTTCTTCTGCTCGTACGGGCCGCCCTCGCCATAGCCGGAGATATCGCAGACAATCAGCGTCGGGAAGCGTTCGTGCAGCGCTTCGAACGACAGGCCCATGCGCGCAGCGGCACCCGGAGCGAGGTTCTGCACCAGCACGTCGGCCTTGGCCAGCAGGCTTTCGAGCACCTGCATCGCATCGTCCTGCTTGAGGTCGAGGGTCAGGCTTTCCTTGGAGCGGTTGGTCCAGACGAAATGCGAGGCCAGGCCGTCGACCCGTTCGTCATAGCCGCGGGCGAAGTCGCCACTGCCGGGGCGCTCGACCTTGATCACCCGCGCGCCGAGGTCGGCAAGCTGGCGGGTGCAGAACGGCGCGGCGATGGCGTGTTCCAGGCTGACCACGGTGATGCCATCCAGTGGCCGGGGGTTGCTGTGAATCATGTCGAAAACCTCATTTACCCAAACGCAAGAGCATCCTTGTAGGAGCGGCGGGCGGCGTACCGCTTTATCCGCGAATGCAATGCGTCAGGCGCTGCAGTTGCGTGGGGTTGGCTTACGTCTTCGCGGATAAATCCGCTCCTACAGAGTCAGGTGGCTCAGGTCATCGGTTTCGCGCAGGCGCCAGACCCGCTCGATCAGCACACCCGCCTCATCGCTGCTGCGCTTGCCGGCGAAGGCCAGCAGGCGATGGAACTTGTCTTCCAGCTCGGGGCGACTGAGGGTGTTGCCGGGATCGCCCTTGGGCTCGTCGATGGCGCCATGCAGGGTGCGTCCGTCGACCGTGACGACCTCGACCCGGCCCAACCAGCGAGCCGGATAGGCACCATCGACCTCGGGGTCGAGGCGCATGCTGACCTTGTCGCGGAAGGCCGCGACATCGGCATCGGTCAACGACAGGTTGGCGAATTCGGTGAGCTGCGCCTTGCCATGCACGGCGATCAGGCCGAGCACCGTGCCCATGGAGAACTTGGCCTGGTGCACGGTCTGCGGCACCACTACGCGGCCAAGCACATCGATGGCGCCTTGGTGCACATGAGTAACGACCTGAGCGATATCGCCATGACGCAGACCTTCACGCTGCATCAGGTCGAGCAGCGCATCGGCAGCCGGATGAGTGTGACGGCACGAGGCGTGGAACTTGAACGAGGTTTCCACCAGCGCCCAGCGGCTGCCGAGACGGTCGGACAACGCCGCAGGATTGGCATCGCTGGACATACCGGCAGCCATGCCCTGCTCGCCTTCGAGAATGTTCTGCGCACCGGTCAGGCCCTGATCGGTGAAGTACGCCGCCAGCAGGCCATCGCCCGCGGCCTTGGCGGTGTGCAACTGCTTGGAGTCGGCGGCGTCACGCAGGAACTCCCATAAGCCGGCGGCCTGGGTGCCGGCATTGCCGAGCAGGTGGATGAACTGCTGCTGGTCGAAGTCCAGCAGCTTGCCCACGGCCACCGCAGCGGCCAGGGTGCCCACCGTCGCCGTGGTGTGGAAGATGCGGTAATGCGAGCGACCGAGGAATTCGCCGATGCGAATGCCCGCCTCGTAGCCGGCCACCGAGGCCAGCAGCAACTCACGACCAGACTTGCCAAGGTCCTGCGCCGCTGCCAGGGCCGCCGGGAAGACCACCGTGGCCGGGTGCAGCACCGAGCTGTTGTGCAGGTCGTCCTGCTCCACCAGGTGCGACGACGCCCCGTTGACCAGCGCGGCGAAGTACGCCGAGGTGCCGCGGCCATTGACCAGGATACGCGCCGGGCCATCGGCCGGGCCCATCTTCTGCGCATAGGCCTCAAATAGCGGGATCGGCCGCGCGCCCTCGCTGGCCAGGGCCGAGCCCAGCCAGTCGAGGAACAGGTCTTCGGTGCGATCCAGTACGTGGGCGGGAATCTGCTCGTAGGAAAGTTCGTCGAGGAAGCTCGCCAGGGCTTGGGTATGGCTCATGACGGGCTCCTCAGAACGAACGTGGCAGTTCGAGCAGATGCTCGGCCACGTAGCTCAGGATCAGGTTGGTAGAGATCGGCGCCACCTGGTACAGGCGGGTTTCGCGGAACTTGCGCTCGACGTCGTATTCGTTGGCGAAGCCGAAGCCGCCGTGGGTCTGCAGGCAGGCGTTGGCCGCCTCCCAACTGGCCTTGGCCGCCAGGTACTTGGCCATGTTCGCCGCCGCACCGGCATTGCGCCCGGCGTCGTACTCTTCGCAGGCGCGCCAGCGCATCAGGTCGGCGGCCTCGATCTCGATATGCGCCTCGGCGATGGGGAACTGCACACCCTGGTTCTGCCCGATGGGCCGGCCGAACACCACGCGATCGCGGGCATACTGCGCGGACTTCTCGATGAACCAGCGACCATCGCCGATGCACTCGGCAGCGATCAGCGTGCGCTCGGCATTGAGGCCATCGAGGATGTAGCGGAACCCCTTGCCTTCTTCACCGATCAGGCTGCTGGCGGGGATTTCCAGGTTGTCGAAAAACAGCTCGTTGGTCTCGTGGTTAACCATATTGGCGATCGGCTGCACGGTCAGGCCGTTGCCGATGGCCTCGTGCAGGTCGACGAGGAAGATCGACATGCCCTCGGACTTGCGCTGCACCTCGGCCAGCGGCGTGGTGCGCGCCAGCAGGATCATCAGGTCAGAGTGCTGAACGCGGGAGATCCACACCTTCTGCCCGTTGATCACGTACTTGTCGCCCTGGCGCACGGCGGTGGTCTTGATCTTGGTGGTGTCGGTGCCGGTGGTCGGCTCGGTGACGCCCATCGATTGCAGGCGCAGCTCGCCGCTGGCCAGCTTGGGCAGGTAATAGCGCTTCTGCTCCTCGCTGCCGTTACGCAGCAGGGTGAACATGTTGTACATCTGCCCGTGGATGGTGCCGGAGTTGCCGCCGCAGTGGTTGACCTCCTCGAGGATCACCGAGGCCTCGGCTAGACCCAGGCCCGAGCCGCCGTATTCTTCCGGGATCATTGCCGACAGCCAGCCGGCCTCGGTCATGGCCGTGACGAAGGCCTCCGGGAAGCCCTTCTCTTCATCGATCTTGCGCCAGTATTCGGCGGGGAATTCCGCACAGAGCGCGCGCACGCCTTCGCGGATGGCGTTGAGTTCTTCGTTGTTATGAGCGTTCATCGGTGTTCCTCGATTCAGGCATTGCCGTAGCCCGGATGCAATCCGGGGAGCGATTTCCCGGATTGCATCCGGGCTACAAAATCAGTCGAATTGCACCTCGGCGCGTTGCGCCAGGCCGGCTTCGTTGCCGGCCCACAGTTCGGCATGGCCGTCCCCGTCGATGCGCCCGCCCACCTCGAACGGCTGCGGCGCGATCAGTGGGCGTAGGCCGCGATAGGCGAAACGGCGCAGGCGCACCTGCGGGTTGGCGCGGCAGAAGGCACGCAGGTTCAGCGTGGCGGTCAGCGGGCCATGCACCACCAGGCCGCTGTAACCCTCGGTCTCGGTGACATAGGGCCAGTCGTAATGGATGCGGTGGCCGTTGAAGGTCACGGCGCTGTAGCGAAACAGCAGGGTGCTGGACGGTGTGACTGCCTCACGCCAGTCGCCGGCAACCAGCGGCTCGCCACTGCTGGTCTTGGGCGGGCTGGGCTCGCGGTAGACGATGTCCTGCTCCTCGCGGATGGCCAGCTGGCCGTCCTGCAGGTAGTCGTGCTGCACCGTGACGAACAGCAGTGCGCCGGTGCGTCCGTGCTTTTCCTCGATGTGCTTGATGGTCGATACCCGGCTGGCTTCGCCGCCCACGCGCAACGGCTGGATGAACTCGACACGGCCCCCGGCCCACATGCGATTGCGGTTGTCCGCCGGCGGCAGGAAGCCACCGCGCGCTGGATGGCCGTCCTCGCCAAGGCCATTCTCGGCGACCGGTTCCTGAAAGAACGCCCAGTGCCACAGCGGCGGCAGCGCCTCGCCATGGGCCGGCGTGGCTTCACCAAAGGTGGCGGCGATGCGCTTGACCAGATTGCGGCTGAGTTGGTCGTGGACTTCTTCGCTACGACCGATCCAGGCGGAAAAAGCAGAATCACTCATGGGGCAGGTTCCAGCTCGGTTCTTGTGTGAGCTGGAGCATGCGATGCTGCATGCGTTCAGAGAATCCGCATTTATTTAAACCAGCGTTTGGTTATTCTGAACGCCATATTTCTATCTGGGAGGGGCTTTAGCCGCGATGTTTGCCGGGGAAGCCAGGGCGTCGCGGCTAAAGCGGATCGCCGCCCGGCCCCTCCCACAGAAGCAGAGGAACCCATGCATTTCGATCTGCCCGACCTGCGCCTGTTCATCCATATTGCCGAGTCGCCCAGCCTGACCCAGGGCGCACGCAAGGCGTTTCTCTCGCCGGCCGCTGCCAGTGCGCGGATCAAGGCACTGGAAAGCCAACTCGGCAGTCGCCTGCTGTACCGCGACAGTCGCGGTGTCGAGCTGACCCCGGCCGGCCTGCGCCTGCTGCAGCACGCGCGGCTGATCATGCGTCAGGTCGATTACCTGAAGAGCGAATTCACCGAGTACGGCACCGATGCCGCCGGGCATATCCGCATCTTCGCCAACACCACGGCTGTGACCGAATTTCTCCCCGAGGTGCTGGCCGGCTTTCTCGCCGAACGCCCGGGCGTCACCGTCGACCTGCAGGAGCGCCTCAGCCGCGACATCGTTCGTGGCGTGCTGGATGGCGCGGCGGATCTGGGCATCATCGCCGGCCCGGTGCAGGCGCCGGGGCTGCAGGTGCTGCACTTCAGCACCGATCGCCTGGTGCTGGCTGTCCCTCTGGGCCATGCGCTGGCACAGCGGCAATCGGTGAGTTTCACCGACACCCTTGCCTACCAACACATCGGCCTGCACGAGGGCAGCACCCTGCTGAGTTTTTTGCGCGAACAGGTGGAAAAGCTCGGCGGCAGCCTGGCACTGCGCATCCAGGTATCGAGCTTCGAAGCGATCTGCCGGATGATCGAAGGCGGCGTCGGTATCGGCATCATTCCCGAGTCGGCCGCACGTCGGCACAGCCACACCATGCAGCTGGCGATCCTGCAACTGGACGAAGTCTGGTCAGTGCGCGAGCGCAGCATGCTGGTGCGCGAGCTGGATGCGTTGCCGGGGAGCGTGCGGGCGCTGATCGACAGGCTGAATCAGGGCGTCTAGGCGAGGCTCGGCGAGCGGGAATCGGGGGACAAAAAAAGGGCGACCAATTGGTCGCCCGCCCATTCAAGGCATTCCCCGAGAGGAATGCGGAAACGCTTGCACCCATATCACGCAGGATGATCGGGACGTGCTCAGTGTCGCCGTGCAGCCCCACCCTGCCTATTGCACCAAGGTCGTAGGGCACCGGACTAATGGCAGGCCATACTCCGGCAACACTTCGCCGGCCTTGGAGACGCCATGAACCCCGAGCATCTGGCCCTGTTGCAACAGGCGCCCGCCAGCACTCATGTCGATGACACCTGGGCCAGGCTGTGCTGCGAACAGGCGCTGCTGGCAATCGAGGATGGCTGCTACGCGGTCGGTGCCTTGCTGGTGGATGAGGCAGGCGAATTGCTGTGCAGCGGGCGCAACCAGGTGTTCGCCTCGGTCTACGCCAGCGCAGCCCACGCCGAGATGCAGGTGCTCGACCAGCTCGAAAGCGAACATGCGCAGGTCGACCGCCGAGGTCTGACCCTCTACGTCAGCCTCGAACCCTGCCTGATGTGCTATGGCCGTATCCTGCTGGCCGGCATCACCCGCGTGCGCTATCTGGCGCGCGACCGCGACGGCGGCTTTGCCCTGCGCCACGGTCGCCTGCCACCGGCCTGGGCCAATCTTGCCTCCGGAGTTTGCGTCGTGCAGGCCAAGGTCGATCCCTACTGGCTCGACCTGGCCGAGCGGATGATCGACCGCCTGCATGACCGCCGCGCAATGCGCGAGCGCGTGGTCGCGGCCTGGCGCGGCGGTCAGGTGAGCTAGACGCGTATCGCAGTCGCGTGACGTAGGGTGCGCCGTGCGCACCGAAAAGTTGCAGACATCAGCCAAGGCCAGCGGCGCACCTACGCCTACTCCTTGCCCAACCCATGCTGCCGCAGCTTGTTGGCGATGGTGGTATGGGAAACGCCGAGACGCTTGCCCAACTGGCGGCTGCTCGGGTGATCGCGGAAAAGACGCTCCAGCACCGCCTTCTCGAAGCGACCGAGGATATCGTCGAGGCTGCCGTCGACGGAGAATTCACCGAGCGGCTGCGGTGCGCCGTAATCCGGCAGACGAATGTGCTCGGCCTTTACCGTGCCGCCATCGCATAGCGAGACCGCCTGGAACAGCACGTTCTCCAGCTGCCGCACGTTGCCCGGCCAGTGGTAATGGGCCATGCGTTCGAAGGCCTGTGGCGCCAGCTTCGGCAGCGCACAACCGATCTGCCGGCTGGCGGAATCGAGAAAGTGCTCGACCAGCGGCTCCAACCCGTCGAGGCATTCGCGCAGTGGCGGAATGTGCAGGCTGAGCACGTTGAGGCGGTGATAGAGATCCTGACGAAACTCCCCGCGCGCGCAGAGTTCGGAAAGATCGACCTGGGTGGCGCAGATCACCCGCACGTCCAGATACACCTCCTCGTCGCTGCCCACACGGCGAAAGCAGCCGTCCTGTAGAAAGCGCAGCAGCTTGGCCTGCAGGCGCGGGCTCATCTCGCCGACGCCATCGAGAAACAGCGTGCCGCCCGCAGTCAGTTCCAGCAGCCCGAGCTTGCCTTCCGGGCGCGCGCCCTCGAAGGCGCCGGGGCCGTAGCCGAACAGCTCGGTCTCGGCCATGGACTCGGGCAGGCCGGCGCAGTTGAGCGCCATGAAGGGCGACTGCCCACGCGGGCTGGCCAGGTGACAGGCGCGCGCCAGCAACTCCTTGCCGGTGCCGGTTTCGCCCTCGATCAGCAGCGGTGCATCCAGCGGCGCCATGCGTCGCGCCTCCTTGACCACTGCCGCCATCACCTTCGAGCTCTGGAAGATCGAGTCGAAGCCACGCAGCTCCTGCTTGCGCACGTGGTAGATACGCTCACCAACTCGGTCGGCGCGATGCAGGGTCAGCACCGCGCCAGCCAGCGCCTCGCTGTCGTCGTGCTCGTTCTGCAGCGGCGCGATATCGGCGAGAAACACATCGCCCTTGATCTTCACCCGCAAGCCGTTGATCCGCGTCTTGTTGGCGCGCACCAGTTCGGGCAAATCGAAGTCCTCGGCGTAGCGTGACAGCGCCATGCCCGGTACCTCATCCACACGCACACCGAGCAACTGCGCGGCACTGCGGTTGGCGGCGACGATACTGCCGCCCATGTCGATGGACAGCACGGGAAAATCCAGCGCACCGAGCAACGCATTCAACTCCAGATGACGCCGTTCGCTGGGCATCAGCCCGACGCGCTTGACGCCGAATACGCCAGCAATAGCCTCGAACTTCGGTCTGAGCGACTGGAACTGCAGGTTGATCAGATTCGGGCAGTGCAGGTAGATGGCGTTGCCCTGCTCGCCCCCGACTTCGCCACGGGCGACGTTGACGCCGTAGTCGACCAGCAGGTTGAGGATGTCACGCAGGATGCCAACACGGTTTTGGCAGTGGACCTTGATACGCATGGCTCGGGCTCTTGATTTTCTTGTTATAGGGCCACCCGGAAATTCGACTGAGCGGCGTAATTTTCGTCAAGAATATGTGACACCTCAGCATAACGGCAAGGCGATAACTGGCCGCTTCGGCCGAATCGTAATCCAAACTTTACAGTTTTCCTTTCAGCCACTGCCCAGCTGCGCGCCTAGGGCCTGCCGTCGATCACGCGGGCGGGGTAAATCTGTGTCCAAGACAAGAACAACAGCCCCCTGAAGGAGGCAGCGATGAAGAGTACGCAATACCTGGCCCGGGAACCGGACGACAGCGGCTTTATCCATTACCCGGAAAGCGAGCATCAGGTGTGGAATACCCTGATCACCCGCCAGCTGGAGGTGATCGAAAACCGCGCCTGCCAGGAATATCTGGACGGTATCGAGCAACTCGGCTTGCCCATGGAGCGCATTCCGCAGCTCGGCGAGATCAACCGTGTGCTCGAATCCACCACCGGCTGGCACGTGGCGCGGGTACCGGCGCTGATTCCCTTCCAGACCTTCTTCGAGCTGCTGGCCAGCAAGCAGTTTCCCGTCGCGACCTTCATTCGCACGCCCGAGGAGCTGGACTACCTGCAGGAGCCGGACATCTTCCACGAGATCTTCGGCCATTGCCCGATGCTGACCAACCCCTGGTTCGCCGAATTCACTCACACCTACGGCAAGCTCGGTCTCAAGGCGAGCAAGGAAGAGCGCGTCTACCTGGCGCGGCTGTACTGGCTGACCATCGAATTCGGCCTGCTCGACACACCGGCCGGCCGGCGTATCTATGGTGGCGGCATCCTGTCCTCGCCGAAGGAAACCCTTTACGCCCTGTCCGACGTGCCCGAACACCAGGCCTTCGACGCACTGGAGGCGATGCGCACGCCGTATCGCATCGATATCCTGCAGCCAGTGTATTTCGTCCTGCCCGAGCTCAAGCGCCTGTTCGAGCTGGCTCAGGAAGACATCATGGCGCTGGTGCACAAGGCCATGCAGATGGGCCTGCATGCACCGAAATTTCCGCCGAAAGCCGCGTAGAGCGTAACGTCCTTTTCCACATGGTCGCCGCTACCCTCTCGATTCGCCGTTTGGGCGTGGCGGCCACACACCAGCGAGTAGCCCGGATGAAATCCGGGATGGCCCTTAGACATGGCCCCGGATTTCATCCGAGCTACAAAACCCAGGAGAATCCCATGAGTCTTGCCCAAGCCCAATGCGAAGCCTGCCGCGCCGATGCGCCGAAAGTGTCCGATGAAGAACTGGCCGAGCTGATCCGCGAGATCCCCGACTGGAACATCGAGGTGCGTGGCGACCATATGGAGTTGGAGCGCGTGTACCTGTTCAAGAACTTCCGCCACGCTCTGGCCTTTACCAATGCCGTTGGCGCCATCGCCGAAGAGGTTGGGCACCATCCGGCACTGCTCACCGAATGGGGCAAGGTCACCGTCACCTGGTGGAGCCACGAGATGCGCGGCCTGCACCGCAACGACTTCATCATGGCCGCGCGCACCGACGTGCTGGCCGCCAGCGCCGAGGGCCGCAAGTGAGCCACTTCGCCCAGGTCGCCCGCGTACCGGGCGACCCCATCCTCAGCCTGATGGAAGCCTATCGCCTGGACAGCAACCCGGCGCGCCTGGACCTTGGCGTCGGCGTGTACAAGGACGCCCAGGGCCTGACGCCGATCCCGCGCGCGGTGAAACTGGCCGAGCAGCGCCTGATCGACCTCGAACAGACCAAGACCTATGTCGGTGGCCATGGCGACGCGGCGTTCGGCGAGCGCCTGAGCCAACTCGTGCTGGGGGCCAACTCGCCGCTGCTCGCCGAGCAGCGCGCCGGCGCCACACAAACACCCGGTGGTACCGGTGCGCTGCGCCTGGCGGGCGATTTCATCCGCCACTGCCTGCCCGGACGCTGCATCTGGCTGAGCGATCCGACCTGGCCGATCCATGAAACCCTGTTCGCCGAAGCCGGGCTCAAGGTCGGCCACTATCCCTACGTCGGCGCCGACAATCGTCTCGACGTGGAAGCGATGATCGCGGCACTGGCCCACCTGCCCAAGGGCGACGTGGTGCTGCTGCATGCCTGCTGCCACAACCCCACCGGTTTCGACCTCACCCCGCGCGACTTCAAGCGCGTGCTGGAGGTGGTCAAGGCGCGCGAACTGCTGCCGCTGATCGACTTCGCCTACCAAGGCTTCGGCGACGGGCTGGAGGAGGACGCCTGGGCCGTGCGCCTGTTCGCCGCCGAACTGCCGGAGCTGTTGATCACCAGCTCCTGCTCGAAGAACTTCGGCCTGTATCGCGAGCGCACCGGCGCCCTGATCGTCTGCGCCAGCGACGCCGAGAAACTCATCGACATCCGCAGCCAGCTGGCCTCCATCGCCCGCAACCTATGGTCAACCCCGCCCGCCCATGGCGCTGCGGTGGTGGCGCAGATCCTCGGCGACGACGAGCTGAAAGGCCTCTGGCTGGATGAACTGGAAAGTATGCGCCTGCGCGTGGCCAGCCTGCGCCGTGGCCTGGTCGAAGCACTTGCGCCGCACGGGCTGAACGAGCGTTTCGCGCATATCGCCGAACAGCGCGGCATGTTCTCCTACACCGGGCTGTCGCCGCTGCAGGTACAACGCCTGCGCGAGGAGTTCAGCGTGTACATGGTCGGCAGCGGCCGCGCCAACGTCGCCGGGCTGGATGGCAACCGGCTGGATCAACTGGCTGCAGCCATTGCCCGAGTCTGCGTGAACTGAAACAGGCAGGCGGCGGGCCTTTATCACCTGCCGCCTGCCCTCTTCCCGGCTATGGTGCGGCCTTCGCGTGGCAAGCGAGGCACCATGATCGGGCAATTTTCACCGCAGAAAAATTGACCGACCGTTTATCGTTAAAAATAACAATTTAAAATCAATTACTTACAAGCGAAACGCAAATATCATGGCGTGCTTCGTGCTTGCCATGAGGGGCACAGTTCCCTAGGGTAGTTCGCATGTGGTCTCTCATTGCCCCTATCAGTTCACTGCTGAGCGGGGTCGCGTTACTCCTGCTTGGCAATGGTCTGCTCAACACCCTACTGACCCTGCGTGGCGTCGCCGAAGGCTACTCCACCACGATGCTCGGCCTGATAATGTCCGGGTACTTCGTCGGGTTCCTCCTCGGCACCTGGCTGGCGACGCCGCTGGTCAGGCGCATCGGGCACATTCGCGCGTTCGCCTGTTGCGCCGCCCTGGCCGCCATCGCTGCCCTGCTCCATTTGCTGTTGATCGATCCGTGGGTCTGGCTGCTGTTACGCGTGCTCTATGGCCTGGGGCTGGTAACGCTGTACATGGTCATCGAGAGCTGGCTCAACGCCCAGGCACCCAACGAGAAACGCGGCCAGGTATTCGCCGTGTACATGGCGGTCAACCTCGGCGCCCTGGCGCTGGCACAGCAACTGCTGCACCTGGCCGACCCGGTGCAGTTCACCCTGTTCGCCATCGCCGCCATCCTCATCAGCGCCGCGCTGATGCCCATCACGCTTACCCGCCAGGCACAACCGACGCTGCCCGAGTCGCCGCCGACCAACCTGCGCCAACTGTGGCGGATCGCCCCGCTGGCGATCATCGCCGCTGGCCTGTCAGGCCTGGCGATGGGTGGCTTCTGGGGTATGGCGCCGGTCTATGCCAGCCTTGCCGGCTTCGATACGTCCGGAGTCGGCCTGCTGATGACCGCCACCATTCTCGGCGGCGCGCTGCTGCAATGGCCCATCGGCATCTATTCGGATCGCCGCGACCGGCGCCAGGTGCTGCTCTGGGTGGTGGTGCTGGCGGTCGTCCTTGCGCTGATCATAAGCCTGCTGCCGGCAGGGCCCCTGCTACTCGGCGCGATCTTCATCTGGGGCGGCCTGGCCTTCGCCATCTACCCTATCGCCGTAGCGCAGCTGATCGACCAGTTGCACGCAGACGAGATTCTCTCCGGCTCCGCCAGCCTGCTGATGGTCAATGGCATCGGCTCGGTGTGCGGGCCGTTGCTGGCCGGCGTGTTGATGGAACAACTGGGCGCCAGCGCGCTGCCGCTGTACTTCGCCAGCACCCTCGGCCTGCTGGCTGCCTACACCTTTTACCGGCTGCGCCATGTCAGCGATTTGGTCAGCGGCGACGCCGCGCATTTCGTGCCGATGCTACGCACCAGCCCCACGGTGCTGGAGCTGATGCCCGATGCGCCAGCGCAAGACCAAGAAGCCACGGAGGAACCTTTCCCCCACGCCTCCTGAACACCTAAGGATGGCTGTTTCGGCAAGGCCCCGAGCCTACCCCAAGCAGCCAGAACCCGGCCGGTCGGCCGCCCGTCATCGACGCGCACCGCACTGGCCACTTCTGGAGAAACACGATGCTATTAGCCACCGACCTGGATGGAACCTTTCTCGCCGGCGATCCCGAAGACCGCCTGAGCCTCTACCAGACCATCGCCGCCCACCCCGAGATCAAGCTCGCCTACGTCACCGGGCGCAGCCTGGAAGCGGTGCTGCCGCTGCTGGCCGACCCGACGCTGCCGCAGCCGGACTACATCATCGCCGACGTCGGCGCGACCCTGGTGCATGGCGACAGCCTGCAACCGATCCAGCCGCTGCAGAGCGTGGTCGATGCACGCTGGCCCGGCGAAACCCAGGTGGCCAGCGCCATCGAGCCGTTCGGCCTGGAGCGCCAGGACGTGCCGCAGGCACGCCGCTGCTCCTACTTCTGCACGCCTGAGCAGGCGGCAAACCCGGCGCTACGCGAGATCGCCGATGAACTTGGCTGCGACCTGCTTTACTCCGCCGAGCTGTACCTGGATTTTTTGCCCAAAGGCGTGAACAAGGGCAGCAGCCTGCAGGCCCTGGCCGACTGGCTGGAGCTGGACCATGATCAGGTGCTGGCGGCCGGCGATACGCTCAATGATTTGTCCATGCTCAGCGCCAGCTTCCACGGAGTGTGCGTCGGCCAGTCGGAAGCTGCGCTGCTGGAAGCCACGCGCAGCCATTCGCGCACCCTGCACGCCGTCCGCCCAGGCTGCGGCGGGATTCTCGAGGCCTTCGCCCATTTCGGTTTTCTCGGCGAGCACGGCATCGCTGCCGAACGGCGCCGGGCCGCCCAGCCGGGCGAGGCCGAGCTGGTGATGGTCTACCATCGCCTGCCTTATGAGGAATACCGAGGCGCCGATGGCAAGTTGCAGCGCCGCCGACCCACCTCGCCCAACGGCATCATCCCCACCCTGCTCAGCTTCTTCGGTGACGGCCAGCCCGGCTCCTGGGTCGCCTGGGCCGTGCACGAGGATGGCGACGAGCCGTTCGACAGCCACACCACCGTGGACGCCGAGCGCTATCCCAAGCTGACCGCCGCGCGGGTCAAGCTGAGCAAGGAAGAGGTGGACATCTTCTACAAGCGCTTCTCCAAGGAAGCCTTCTGGCCCACCCTGCACACCTTCTGGGAGCGCGCCACCTTCAACGAAGACGACTGGCTGGTGTTCCTGAAGGTCAACCGCGCCTTCGCCGAACGCACCGCGCTGGAAGCCGCCGAGGGCGCCATTGTCTGGTTACACGACTACAACCTGTGGATGGTGCCGGCCTACCTGCGCGAGCTGCGCCCGGATCTGCGCATCGCCTTCTTCCACCACACCTACTTCCCCTCGGCCGACGTGTTCAACGTGCTGCCCTGGCGCCGGCAGATCGTCGGTAGCCTGCTGCAATGCGACTACATCGGTTTCCACATCCCGCGCCAGGTGGAGAACTTCGTCGACGTCGCCCGCGGTGTGTTCCCACTCAAGACCCTGGAACGGCAAAGCTGCGCCCCGCGCTTCATCACCTATGGTTGCGCCGTGGGCCTGGAGCGCATGACCACTGCGCTGGATACCGGTACGCGCCAGGTCAAGCTCGGCGCACACCCGGTAGGCCTCGACATCGACCGCGTGCGCAACGCATTGGAGGCACCGAAGATCAAGGAGCTGATGGGCCAGCTGCGCGAAGAGATGAAGGGCGTGAAGCTGATTCTCGCGGTCGAGCGCCTCGATTACACCAAAGGCATTCTGGAAAAGCTCAACGCCTATGAGCGCCTGCTCGACGACAACCCCGAGCTGCTCGGCAAGGTTACCCTGGTCACCGTGTGCGTGCCGGCAGCACGCGAGATGACGGTATACGACGAGCTGCAGACGCAAATCGAACAGGCCGTGGGTCGCATCAACGGACGCTTCGCCCGCGTCGGCTGGACGCCGCTGCAGTTCTTCTTCCGCAGTCTTCCGTTCGAGGAAGTCAGCGCCTGGTACGCCATGGCCGACGTCATGTGGATCACCCCACTGCGAGACGGCCTCAACCTGGTGGCCAAGGAGTTCGTCGCCGCGCAAGGCCTGCTGGGCGGGTGCGGTGTACTGGTGCTGTCGGAGTTCGCCGGTGCAGCGGCTGAGCTCAAGGGCGCGTTGCTGACCAATCCGCACGACCCGGCCGACCTGGCGCAGACCTGCTACCTGGCGCTGAACCTGCCCAAGAGCGAGGCCCAGGCGCGCCTGCGCGAATTGTTCGATATCGTCTGCTTCAACGACATCCGCCGTTGGGGCGAGGACTTTCTCGCCGGCGTGCAGGTGGAGGAAGAGCGCGAACCGCTGACGCTGGTGGGCTGAAGAAACAGCGTTCGCGGCTGAAGCCGCTCCTACTCAACTATATAGTCTGTAGGAGCGGCTTCAGCCGCGAAGCCACCCGATCCCACTTTTCACCGAACTACATCCGCGCCAGCCCGTAGGGCGGGTGAAACCCGCCACCATCAATCTGGCGGGTTGCACCCGCCCTACATGGAGCAAAGCCTGTTGGAGTGGCTGGGCGGCATTCCGTTTCAGCCGCGAAGGCGATCCCGCGGATCGCATCCGGGCTACGCTCGAGGCTCGCTGTCAGCCCTGCTGGCTATCGATCACGCAATTGATCATCCATGGCACGCCGAAGCGGTCGGTGAGCATGGCGAAGCGGGTCGCCCAGAAGGTGGCCTGCAACTCCATCTGCACCTCGCCACCGGCCGACAGCGCTTCGTAAAGGCGCTCGGCCTCCGGCACGTTATCCACCTGCAGGGAGATCGAGCAGCCCTTGATCCCCTCGTGCGGATACTGCGGGATGGTGTCCGAGGCCATCAGTACCTGGTCACCCGCCGTCAGGCACACATGCATCACCCGGTCGTGAAACTCCGGCGGTACCTCGCCAGCATCAGGGCTTTCGCCGAAGCGCATCAGCTCCAGCTTGCCGCCCAGCAGCTCGGCATAGAAATTGAAGGCTTCCTCGCACTGGCCGTCGAACATCAGATAGGCATGTATCTTCATCGTTACTCTCCTTGGTCTTCTTTGCTGATGCGCGCGCGAATACGGTCTTCCTGCTCACGCAGCTCGGGGGTGAACTCGGCGCCGAAATCCTCGGCCTCGAAAATCTGCCGAATCTCGATATCGGATTCGCCAGGCATGGGGTTGGGGCAACGCTTAACCCAATCGATGCAGGCCTGCAGTGACTCGCACTGAAAGATCCAGAAACCGGCAACCAGCTCTTTGGTCTCCATGAACGGACCATCGATCACGGTGCGCTGCGCCCCGGAAAACCGTACCCGCGCGCCTTTGCTGCTGGGGTGCAGCCCCTCGCCGGCCAGCATCACGCCAGCGGCAGCCAACTCTTCGTTGTAACGGCCCATGGCCGTCAGCAACTCCTCATTGGGCATCACGCCGGCTTCTGAATCGGCAGTCGCCTTGACAATCACCATGAAACGCATCGCCTTTCTCCTTGTTCGAGTCGAAGTCGCGCGCAGGTGCCTCCCTACGGCTGACAGTGAACCCACGGCGGGGTTCTATGCAGTAGTCGAACGGGTGAAGAGAGAATCGACAGACGATGAAAGATTTGTGCCGGGTCGCCAGATACGACTCGCGGCGCGGATGCGTCGCGCGGCGCCTCAGGGAGCGCGCCGCGCGGGCAGGATCAAACGCGGAAGCGGCTGACCAGCAGTTGCAGCTGGCCGCCCAGGCGCGCCAGCTCGGCCGAGGATTTGGCCGTCTCGTCACTGGCCGTGGCGGTCTGCTCTGCCACGTCGCGCACATTGATGATGCTGCGGCCGATCTCTTCGGCCACGGCGCCCTGCTGCTCAGCCGCGGCGGCGATCTGCTGGTTCATCGACTGGATGTTGGAGACTTTCTGGTTGATGCTCGCTAGCGAGTCACCCGCCTTGCGCGCACGCTCCACGCTGCCCTCGGTCAGCACTTGGCTTTCCTGCAGCACACCGGCCACCTGCTGGGTACCGCGTTGCAGCGCACCAATTAGGCTTTCGATCTCTTCGGTGGACTGCTGGGTACGCCGTGCCAGATTGCGCACTTCGTCCGCCACCACAGCGAAACCACGCCCGGCCTCACCGGCCCGCGCCGCTTCGATGGCCGCATTGAGCGCCAGCAGG
>NZ_DJSX01000028.1:0-22090 GCF_002439135.1 Pseudomonas sp. UBA6323
CCTGGAGGTCGGGGACATCGTGCTCGCGCATTTGTGGCGGCAGGGCGATCAGTGCGTCGCGAGCGTAAAAGGCCTGGTAATCGGCGACGTCATCGGTGCTCAGTGCGAAGAAGTCGCCGCAAAGAACCTCCATCTTACCCGCCTGATAAACCGTGAATGCACCGCGCTGCGATACCTGCGGCTGCACCTCGCGCTCGGCGAAGAAATCCTCTACCGCCCGCTCGGCCAGCTCGACGCCAATCACCCTGTGGCCCTGCTCCGCGAGCCAGGCCAGGTCCAGGCTCTTGCCACACAGCGGCACCAGGACTGCCGCATCGCTGGCCAAGCCAAGCGTGGACCAATGGCGACGCAGATAGCCGTTGACCTTCTCTTGATGGAAACCGATTTGGCTACGCGCCCATCGATCCTGCCAGAACGCTTCGTGCATGGATCAAACCTCCATTGATTCGATAGGAATGCTCAACTATTTATGCTGGAAGTCGATAGATCCAGCAACGAACATGGCAACATCCTAATTCAGGAGCTGATCGCCATGTTGCCCTCGCTGTTCATTTCCCACGGCTCGCCCATGCTGGCATTGGAGCCGGGCGCCAGTGGCCCGGCCCTGGCCAAACTGGCCGCTGAGCTGCCGAGGCCTAAGACCGTTCTAGTGGTGTCGGCGCACTGGGAAAGCCAGCACCTGCTGCTGACCGCTGGCGAGCAACCGCAAACCTGGCACGACTTCGGTGGCTTTCCGGCCCGTCTCTATGCGTTGCAGTATCCAGCGCCCGGAGCGCCGCAACTGGCCGGCGATATCGCCCGGCAATTGAACGAGGCCGGGCTGCCGGCCGAGCTCGATACGCAGCGCCCGTTCGACCATGGCGCCTGGGTGCCGCTGTCGCTGATGTATCCGCACGCCGACATTCCCGTGCTGCAGTTGTCGCTGCCCAGCCACGCGGGCCCTGAACTGCAGACCCGTATCGGGCGGGCGCTGGCCAGTCTGCGTGAGCAAGGCATCCTGCTGATCGGCTCCGGCAGCATCACTCACAACCTGGGCGAACTGAACTGGCGCGCCGGCCCAGACGTCATCACGCCCTGGGCCAAGGAATTTCGCGACTGGGTGGTGGAAAAGCTTGAAGCGAACGATGAACAGGCCTTGCACCAGTATCGTCGCCTGGCACCGAATGCCGTACGCAATCACCCCAGTGAAGAGCACCTGCTGCCGCTGTTCTTCGCCCGCGGTGCTGGCGGCACCTTTTCCGTGGCGCACAGTGGTTTCACCTATGGTGCGCTGGGTATGGATATCTATCGCTTCGACTAACCGCTGCTTTTCACGCTGTCCCAGGCGATCTGCGCCAGTAGCTCGCGGCAATCTACCAGCTCACTTTGGGTGCGGCCAGCCAACCAGTTGCGCGCCAGATCCTGGGTGGGCCCAATCACCACCGAGGCGAAACAGTCATCCGGCAGTGCCTTGAACAGCCCCTGCAGACGGTACTCGGCGAGCGCCGAGAGAATCTGCGCAAAATGTTGGCGATTGGCTTCGCGCAGGGCATCACCCATCTCCCCGGCTTCGACCCGGCTGCGACTGTGCAGGATAAAGCGCGCCCAATCCGGATTGGCCACCACCCAGTCGATATAGCTGGTCACCAGCAGCTTGACGCAGGCTTCGGCGCTGGCTGCGTCGGCGAAACCGCGCTGCAGCAGCTCGGCGTACTGCGCAGTGCCGGCCAGATAGAGTGCGGCGATGATCCGCTCCTTGTTGCCGAAGTGGTGATACAGGCTACCGATGCTCGCGCCAGAACGGTCACGAATCATCTCGATAGTGGTGACGTCGACGCCATGCTCGGTGAAACAGGCCAGCGCAGCCTGAAGGATCTCGTCTTTGCGTGATGGACGGGCCATGCCGCTCTCCATGACTAGAATATTTTTCTAGAATAAATTTCTAATTTTCGTATACTGCCTCGGTGCGCGCTCATCTTCAATCGCCAATACGCAGGAGAGAGTCATGAGTCAGATGTTGCAGATGTTCCAGCAGGCCGGCGCTGTTCAGTTCAGCGCGATGATCGGTCAAGTCGCCCCCTATTTCGCCAGCATCGCACCGCAGATGGTCGAACTGCGCCCAGGCTATGCCGAGGTGCATTTCGCCAAGCGCCGTGAGGTGCTGAATCATATCGGCACAGTACATGCCATCGCCCTGTGCAATGCCGCCGAGCTCGCCGCCGGCAGCATGACCGACGCTTCCATTCCTGCCGGGTGCCGCTGGATTCCCAAGGGCATGACGGTCGAGTACCTGGCCAAGGCCGATGGCGATATCCGCACGGTGGCCGACGGCAGTGGTGTGGATTGGGGTCAGACTGGCGACATCAAGGTGCCGGTGATGACGTACGTCGGTGACAAGCCGGTATTCCGTGCGGAAATCACCATGCACGTCAGCCAGGCCTGAAAATGCAAAGGCCCGTCGTCGACGGGCCTCGCTCAGTACTCAGTCGAGCCGCACCAGGATGCGCCCGACCATGCCGCCAGCCAATATGCGCTCGATGGCCTCGGGCAATTCCGCCAACCCGACTTCCCGGCACAGCGGCGAAAGATTGAGTTTCCACTGCAGCGACAGCTTGTCCCACATCGATGCCTTGACCACCAGCGGCAGCTCCACCGAGTCCACGCCCAGCAGGTTGACCCCGCGTAGGATGAACGGCAGCACACTGGCCTGGAAGCCGACCCCCGCGGTCAACCCGCAGCACGCCACGCTACCGCTGTGGCGCAGCGACTTGACCACGTTGAACAGAATGTCGCCGCCCACCGTATCCACCGCAGCCGCCCAGCGCTCCTTGAGCATCGGCCGCNNCGCTGCCCTGCTGCAGCTCTTCACGACTGATGATTTCCTCAGCACCCAGGCCGCGCAGGAACTCAGCCTGTTCGGCCTTGCCGGTCGCGGCGGCGACGCGATAGCCCAACTGCTTGAGCAGCACCACGGCAATGCTGCCGACACCGCCCGTGGCGCCGGTGACCAATACGGTTCCGGCCTCGGGCGTGACGCCCGCCTGCTCCAGCTTGTCCACGCACAGTGCAGCGGTCAGCCCGGCAGTACCGAGGATCATCGCCTCGCGCAGCGGCAGGCCTTGCGGGCGCTTGATCGCCCAGGCCGCCGGCACGCGGATGTACTGGCCGAAGCCGCCTGCGGTGTTCATGCCCAGGTCGTAGCCGGTGACGATGACCTCATCACCAACGGCGAACTCGGCCACGCTGGAAGCCTCGACTACGCCCGCTGCGTCGATGCCGGGCGTATGCGGATACGCCTTGGTCACGCCACGATTGCCACTGGCGGACAGCGCATCCTTGTAGTTCAGCGATGAATAGCGCACACGGATCAGCAACTCGCCTTGCGGCAGTTGCTCGACGTTGCGCTGAACGACTTCACGCTGGAAGCTGCCGTCGGTGCCTTCACTGACCAGCAAGGCCTTGAACTCGGTCATCACCCTCTCCTCTTGTCGTGGTTCGCTGCGCAGCGCGAGTCGGCCGCGCAACCCGTCCTGAACGAAGCGTTACCAGAAGCGCTGCTGGTTGAGCCGGCTCAACCAGGTCAGCACGAAGCGATCCAGCGCCATGCTCGCGGCCAGCCCGACACGCTCCTGCAGGCTCTTTTTCTGAGCAAAGTGCAGGTGGAACAGTTCAGCTTCGGCGGCACGTTCGGCCAGGTACTGGTCGCTGGTCTTGAGCTCGTCTACCAGCAGACGCTCCTGCGCAGCCATGCCCAGCCAGACCTCGCCAGTGGCGATGGCGTCGATGTCCAGCTGCGGGCGGTAACGGGCGACGAAGCCCTTGAACAGCTCGTGCGTGGTTTCCAGGTCTTCCTGGAATTTCTCCCGGCCCTTTTCGGTGTTCTCGCCGAACACGGTCAGGGTGCGCTTGTATTCACCAGCTGTCAGCACTTCGAAATCGATTTCGTGTTTCTTCAGCAAACGATGCACGTTGGGCAGCTGCGCCACCACACCGATGGAGCCGAGAATGGCGAATGGCGCGCTGAGAATCTTCTGGCCGATGCAGGCCATCATGTAACCACCGCTGGCGGCCACCTTGTCTACACATACGGTCAGCGGGATGCCGGCGTCGCGAATGCGCACCAGCTGGGACGACGCCAGACCGTAGCTGTGCACCATGCCGCCGCCGCTTTCCAGGCGTAGCACCACTTCATCTTCGGCCTTGGCCATGGACAGCAGCGCAGTCACTTCATGGCGCAGGTTGTCGGTAGCCGAAGCCTTGATGTCGCCATCGAAATCCAGCACGAACACGCGCGATTTGCTCGGCGGTGCTTTCTTGTCCTGCTTGGCGGCCTTGGCCTGCGCCTTGCGCGTGGCCTTGAGCTGATCCTTGGGCAGCACGCTCTGTTCCAAGCGCTCGCGCAGGTCCCTGTAAAAATCATTGAGCTTGTGCACCTGCAGCTGGCCGCCTGCGCGCCGCCCTCGGCCACGGGTGGCGGCGATGGCCACCAGCACCACGACGATGGCGACCACCAGGGTCAGGGTTTTCGCCAGAAAGCTGGCGTACTCGCTAAGAAACTCCACGGATCCCCCTCGGACATTGCAGTAGCGCCTGGGCGCACGAAGGCTCAAGCATACCGGCGCAGCGCCTCGGCGGCCAAGCGCGTCAGCGCTGCGGAAAGGCCACACGAGCAATTCAAACAAGCGTATGTTTTTTCGTTGACAGCCCCCGAGCTTCCTCATAACCTCGCGAAACATTCAACGCGCCGGGATCGATACGGACGTGGGCAGCATCTATCTGATTCGACATGGCCAGGCCTCATTCGGTGCAGACGACTACGATGTCCTGTCTCCTGTCGGCGTGCGCCAGGCCGAAGTGCTGGGCGAACATCTCGAACGCCTCGGCATCACCTTCGATCGCTGCGTCAGCGGCAGCCTGCGCCGCCAGCAACACACGGCCGACGCGGCGCTGCAACGCATGAGCAGCCCGCCGGCATTGGATATCGACGAAGCCTTCAACGAATTCGATGCCGATGCGGTGATTCGCACCCTGCTGCCGGATTTGCTGCCGGAAGAACCCGAAGCCCTGCACATCCTGCGCAATGGCGCGCAGAACCGCGCCGAGTTCCAGCGCCTGTTCGCCAGGTTGATCGGCCGCTGGATTTCCGGTGAGCATGACAAGCCCGGCCTGCAAAGCTGGCAGGCTTACGTCGAGCAGGTCGAAGGCGGCCTGCGGCGTATCCTCGAGCAGGCAGGCAGCAAACAGAACATCGCCGTGTTCACTTCCGGCGGCACCATCACCGCCCTGCTCCGCCTCATCACCGGCGTGCCTTCGGCAAAGGCCTTCGAACTGAATTGGCAAATCGTCAATACCTCGCTCAGCCAGCTGAAATTCCGCGGCCACGAGGTGAGTCTGGCTTCCTTCAACAGCCATGTGCATTTACAGCTGCTGAAGGCGCCGGAGCTCATCACCTATCGATGAGCTCCAGCCCACTGCGGCCGCGAGGCTGCGCGAAAAAACCGAAAAAAGGATAAGACCATGAGTGTTGCTGACATCGCCCAAACCATGCAATCCAAGTTCAACGCCAGCGCCGCTGCAGGCCTGGATCTGGTGTTCCAGTTCAACATCGAAGATGGCGAGAACTACGCGCTGATCGTCAAGGACGGCACCTGCGCCCTCGAGCAAGGCGACAACCCGAACGCCAATGTGACCCTGATCATGGACAGCGAAACCCTCAAAGGCATCGTCAGCGGCGAAACTGACGGCATGCAGGCCTTCATGGCCGGCAAGCTGCGCGCCGAAGGCGACATGATGCTGGCGATGAAGCTGGGCGAGCTGTTCCCGGTCTGATTGGCGAGCTGATCGCATCTACAAAAAACCGGAGTCCTGGCACTCCGGTTTTTTTTGCCCTGCGCATTGCTGACAGCCCCGCTCCAGCAGGCTGAAAGTGACTGATCAGGCAGCTTGATTGTGGTGCAACACGCCCGCCTATATCGGCGCGTATTGCTTGTGACGGCTTGGGTGCAGCATTAGATTAACCAATTATCTAGGGCACCCATCATAAGTAGAAGGGATAAGTATGGCGCTCACCGACCAATCCACCCGCATCCGCACAGGCGAAGAGCTCGACGCCAGCGTCATCGATAGTTACCTGAAGGCCAACATTCCCGGCCTGAGCGGCGAAGCGAAGATCAGCCAGTTTCCCGGTGGCGCGTCAAACCTGACCTACCTGATCGAGTATCCGCAGCAGGAGTTCGTGCTGCGCCGCCCGCCGTTCGGCCACAAGGCCAAGTCCGCTCATGACATGGGCCGCGAATACCGCATTCTCAATCAGCTCAACGCCGGTTTCCCCTACTGCCCTAAGGCCTACGTGCATTGCACCGACGAGTCGGTGATCGGTGCCGAGTTCTACGTCATGGAACGGGTCAAGGGCATCATCCTGCGCTCGGACATGCCGCCCGAGCTGAACTTCAGCGCCGAGCAGACTACCGCGCTGTGCAAGAGCTTCATCGACAAACTGGTGGAATTGCACAACGTCGATTATAACGCCTGCGGCCTGGGCGATCTGGGCAAGCCCGAGGGCTATGTCGAGCGCCAGATCAGAGGCTGGAGCGACCGCTACGAGAAGGCTCTGACCCCGGATGCGCCGACCTGGGAGCAGGTCAGGGCCTGGCTGAACGACAAGCTACCGGCCGACCACCACAAGCCAGGCATCGTGCACAACGACTACCGCTTCGACAACGTGATCCTCGACCCGAACAACCCGATGCAGATCATCGGCGTGCTCGACTGGGAGATGACCACCATCGGCGATCCGCTGATGGACCTGGGCAATACCCTGGCCTACTGGATCGAGGCCGGCGATCCGGCACCGGTACAGCTGATGCGCCGCCAGCCGAGCAACGCACCGGGCATGCTCACGCGCCAGCAGTTCGTTGACTACTACGCCGAGAAAGCCGGCATCAAGATCGACAACTTCGACTTCTACTACACCTACGGCCTGTTCCGCCTGGCCGGCATCGTCCAGCAGATCTATTACCGCTTCTATCACGGCCAGACCCAGGACAAGCGCTTCGCTCAGTTCATTCACATGAACAAGCTGCTGGAGCAGATGTGCCTGCAGGTCATCGGCAAATCCACTCTCTAACCCCGGGGTAATCACAATGTCCAAGACCCAACTGTTCGACCTTGATGGCAAGATCGCCTTCGTCTCCGGCGCCAGCCGCGGCATCGGCGAGGCCATCGCCAAGCTGCTGGCCCAGCAAGGCGCGCACGTGATCGTCTCCAGCCGCAAGATCGACGGCTGCCAGGCCGTGGCCGATGCCATCACCGCCGAGGGCGGCAAGGCCACCGCCATCGCCTGTCACATCGGCGAGATGGAGCAGATCACCAATGTCTTCGCGCAGATCCGCGAGCAGTTCGGCCGCCTGGACATTCTGGTCAACAACGCCGCCACCAACCCGCAGTTCTGCAACGTGCTGGACACCGATCTGGGCGCCTTCCAGAAGACCGTCGACGTGAACATCCGCGGCTATTACTTCATGTCCATCGAAGGCGGCAAGCTGATGAAGGAAAACGGCGGCGGCTCGATCATCAACGTCGCCTCGATCAACGGCGTCTCCCCGGGCGAGTTCCAAGGCATCTACTCGGTGACCAAGGCGGCGGTGATCAGCATGACCAAGGTATTCGCCAAGGAATGCGCGCAGTTCGGCATTCGCTGCAACGCTCTGCTGCCAGGCCTGACCGACACCAAGTTCGCCTCGGCGCTGACCAAGAACGACGCCATCCTCAAGCACGCCCTGCAGCGCATCCCACTCAAGCGCGTGGCCGACCCCAGCGAAATGGCCGGTACGGTGTTGTACCTGGCCAGCGACGCCTCCAGCTACACCACCGGCGTGGCGCTGAACGTGGATGGCGGCTTCCTCTCCTGAGGCCGGATGACACAGGCGACAAGGTATTAAGTCGGTTAATGCCCGTCAGCTAGAGAAAGCCGCGACCGCGTTGCAGGATCGCGGCTTTTTTGCTTGATAGAGGTGAACGCTGACAGTTTTCGCGGAGAAGTCCGCTCCCACAAGAGCAACTGTGCCAGTCGCGTTCACGCTGATCGCCCGTGGGAGCGGACTCGTCCGCGAAGCTTTTTTTTACCCCTAAGGCCGGCTACAAAGATGGCATCCGCCCTGCTGCCCTCACCGCCGCTACCGGCTTTGTAGGGTGGGCTTCAGCCCACCAATCACTCTGTGGGCTAAAGCCCACCCTATATCTACCTGCCTGCTGGCCGCTACCAGTCCTTCAACGCTGCTTCCGCCGCCGGATTCATCGGCTCGGCCAGCAACCCGGTTGGTGTAAGGCTGACGCTGTACACCGCGTCGGCGGCGATCGGCAGGTAGGTCACGCGTAGCGCCTGCGGGTCGAACAGCAGCAGGTCGCGCTGGTTCAGGCGCAGCCAGCGCCACAGGTCGACACCATAGGGGCTTTCGGCCAACTGCACGCGGCCATGTTGCGCCAGCGCCTGCTGTTCGATGGCGAGAAAACGCCCGGACAGGCGCTCGAGACGGTAACCCGGCTCGAGACCGATCAGTTCGGCCAGGCCTTTCCAGCGGATCAAGCGGCCATCGAGTTGCCACATGTCGCCCTCGAGCGTGACCGTACGCTCACGGCTACCTTCGAGCAGCGTCACCTGATAACGCTGCGGACCATCGGCCTTGAAGCTCAGCGTGACCAATGGCTTGCCCACCTGCAGCGGCTCATACGCATACAGGTCGTAGGCCACCAGGCCGACCAGCCCGGCCAGGGCGAGAAATGCCAGACCACAGGTGCCACGCAACCAACCGAGGAACCAGCCCGTATTGAGCAGAATGCGCAATGCCACCAGCAGCGCCAACACGGCCAACAGCGCCACGGCCCAGGCCAACCCGTCGTATTGCATTGATTGCGTTCCTTCTCTGACGAAATCCCGGCATTATGCGCAGCTCTCTCCACGACGAACAGCCAGCAGGCTGCGCACTCGCCCACAAGTCGACACTTTGATATGCCTTTCGCCCTCGAGCTCGCCATCGATCCCAGCACACTCGCCATTCTCGCCCTGGTCGCCTTCGCCGCCGGCTTTATCGACGCCATTGCCGGTGGCGGCGGTCTGCTGACCATCCCCGCCCTGCTGACCGCCGGCCTGCCGCCGCACCTGGTGCTGGGCACCAACAAGCTGTGTGCTACCTTCGGCTCGGGCACCGCTGCCCTGACCTTCTACCGGCGCAAGCTGTTCGACCCTGGGCAATGGCGCAACGCACTGCTGGCGACCCTGATCGGCGCCCTGCTCGGCGCCGTCATCGCCCACTGGATGCCGGCTGCCTGGCTCAACCAGATGCTGCCGGTGATCGTCTTCGCTTGCGGCATCTACCTGCTGTTCGGCCGCATGCCGGAAGCGCCAGCCGAGCACGATCTGCCGATCGCCCGCGGCCGGCAGTGGCCGCAGGGGCTGGGCCTGGGACTCTACGATGGCGTGGCTGGCCCTGGCACCGGCGCGTTCTGGACGGTCAGCAGCCTGCTGATGTATCCGCTCGATCTGGTGCGCGCCAGCGGTGTGGCGCGCACCATGAACTTTGTCAGCAACGCCGCGGCGCTGGCGGTATTCATCGCCTTTGGCCAGGTGGCCTGGGTGCTGGGCCTGAGCATGGGAGCGGCGCTGATGGTCGGTGCCTTCCTCGGCGCGCGCACGGCGATCAAGGGCGGCTCGAAGTTCATTCGCCCGGTGTTCATCACCGTGGTGCTGGCGCTGACTGCACGCCTGGTCTGGCAGCACTGGTTTGGCTGATCCGGCGGACTATCCAGGATCCTGTAGGAGCGGCTTCAGCCGCGAAACGGTCGGCGAGATTCGCGGCTGAAGCCGCTCCTACATAAGGCGCTTTACACCGACAGCGTCGGCTCGGGCAGGCCCAGGCGCCTGGCGACGTAGAGATCGATCAGATGGCGGGCGATGGAGCGCGATGCCGGCAGCGGCGGCAGGTCATCGACACGGAACCAGCGCGCGTCCTCGATTTCGTCTTCCTGCATGACGATATCGCCACCGGCATATTCGGCATGGAAGCCGAGCATCAGCGAATGCGGGAACGGCCAGCCCTGGCTGCCGATGTAGTGCAGGTTCTTCACCTCGAGGCCGACTTCCTCGCGCACCTCGCGTGCCACGCAATGCTCCACCGATTCGCCCGGCTCGACGAAGCCGGCCAGCGTGCTGTACACGCCGGTCACGAAGCGCGGCGAGCGCGCCAGGAGGATCTCGTCGCCACGGGTGACCAGCACGATCATGCTCGGCGCCAAGCGCGGGTAGTGCTGCGACTCGCAGCTGTCGCAGCGCATCGCCCGCTCTCCGGGAAGCTGGCGAGTCGGCGCCCCGCAGCTGCCACAAAAACGGTGGTCGGCGTACCAGGTGCCGATCTGCGCGGCATACGTAAGCATGCGGAAAGTTTCCGCCTCGCCCTGCAACATGAACTGGCGCAGGCTCTGCCAGGTGCAGCCTTCCAGCGTGGCCGAGGGCTTGAGCTGCAGAAGGTAAACGGCATCCTCGCCAAAATGGCCGATGCCCTGCTCACCGATGATCGGCAGATCCTGGCGCTTGATCCAGTCGCGCGGGAACAGCACGCCGTTGCTGTCGGCAAGAAAGTGCTGCTGGCTGTAGAGCACTGCCCAGCCGCCGGGCTGAGCCGGATCGAGAAAGGCGTTGCGCCAGACCATCAGGCGGCCACCGGCATGCCCAGCGCCTTGACGCTGTCTTCAGCCAGGTCGAGCACGCTGGGACGGGTTTCCGGACGCATCACCGCGCCCGCTTCCAGGTAATACTCCAGGCTGCTGAGCGCGTCGGCCAGGGTTTCCAGCATCTGCTCCGAGGGCATCTGCCCCGATTCGAGCATGCGCGTCTGGATATAGTCGGCGCAGGCGCCGACCAGCATCGCTGCACGGCGCTGCTCGAGGAACCACAGGCCGCCGCGTACCGCCTGCAGGCTGAACGGCACATTGGACAGGTGCATCTTGTCGCCGCCCGACTCCAGATAAGCCGTGATGGCGCGCTTGGCGAGGGCCAGGCCGGCCTGCGCTTCATCGACCACGACGATACGGGCCTCGTTGAGCTGGTGGCTGGCGAAGGAATCGGCCTCGTTGCCGGGCTCGACGGCAGTTGGCCGGCTTTCGCGCCCTTCGCCACGCTCCAGACTGGCGACCATGCCTTCGACGTAAAGCACCGCATCGGCCAGCTTGTGCAACTGCTCAGGTGCGGGCGGCGAGTCTTCGCTCCAGGCGGCGACTTGCGGCAGCTGCGCGTTGAGCGAGTTACCGGCGGAGCTCAGGCCGACCATGCCGAGGGTCTTGGCCAATTTGCCCAGCAACGCATGCAGCGTCCCCAGGGTTTCGCCTTGCAAGGTGCCGCGCTCGAGCAGATCGAGCATGTCCTTGACGCTGGCCAGCTCTTCGCGGATCGCCGTGGACAGCGAACGCATCACCGCCTGGCCGGGGCCGGCCAGGCGCTGGTATTCCTCTTCCAGCAGGTGGTCGGTAAACGGCAGCGGCGTGAGGCCGAACACCTCGCGCATGGCAGTAGCCAGCGGCCCGTGACTGTCGGCCAGCGCGACCAGGTACAGCAATTCCTTGAGCAGGCTGCGCGGCGCCTCGTACTGGGAGTTGCCGAGCATCAGCTTGAGTTCGCGGTCGAGTCGCGAGAACAGCTGCTTGCGCGCCTTGCGTGGCAACAGTTGACCGTCGCACTGCGCTTCGATGGCGGCCGCGCCGATCCAGCACATGCGCCCGCGCGGCTCGTTGGCGAACAGGCTGTCCAGACGCGCCATGGCGCGCACCATCAGCTTGAGACTGGCCTGCGGATTCTGCTCGCGGATGAAGCCGAGCAAACCCACCTGATACATATGCCGCATACGCTTGCCTTCGGCGAGTTTGGCGGCGCCATCGAGCGGCTGGGTCGCACTGTGCGGCCGTGCATGATCCAGGCGCACGCTGAAGAAGAAACTCTCCGGCAGCGGCTGTTGCGCGCCTGCCTGACGCAAATCGTTGATCGCCGGCAGCAGCAGCTCGGGCATTTCCTGCCGATGGGCATCAACGCTTTCCAGATAGCGGCGCAGCACGTGCAGCGCATTACTCAGCGCGGCCAGCTGTACGTCGCGCTCCTCGCCGGCACCGGCGGGGATGTCGGTGGCCTGATCGAGCACTTCCTGCGCCAGCAGCTCGGCGCCGGCCAGTTCGATCAGGTTGAGCGTACCGCGCACCTGATGCAGGCTCTCCACCGCCTGTTGCAGCAGACTGCCGTTATGCCGCTCGGCGATGAAGTGTTCAAGGCTCTGCTCGGCCTCTTCCATGGTGACGAACAGCTCGTCGCGCACCAGGTTCAGCGATGTAGCTCCACTTACCATGCTCTAGGCCTCGCAACGAACATCAGCGAATACGGCATCAGTCGACGAACTCCGGCTTCTGCTTGGTCATGTGCGCCGCCATGGCCAGGCGCAGGTCTTCGGATTGCAGCATGGCGGCGTTCCAGGTGGCGATGTATTCCAGGCCATCGTCGACGCGGTGGTCGCGCATGTAGCGAATCATTTCCTTGGTACCGCGCACGGCAATCGGCGACTTGGCAGCGATCTGCCCGGCCAGTTCCATCACACCGGCGAGCAAGCCTTCCTGGTCGTCGTAGGTACGGTTGACCAGGCCAATACGGGCCGCCTCGTGACCGTCGATGCTGCGCCCGGTATAGGCCAGCTCACGCATCATGCCGTCGCCGATGATGCGCGGCAGGCGCTGCAGGGTGCCGACGTCGGCGGCCATGCCCATGTCGATTTCCTTGATCGAGAACTGCGCATCGACCGTGCAGTAACGCATGTCACAGGCGCTGATCAGGTCGATGGCGCCGCCGATGCAGTAACCCTGGATGGCCGCCAGCACCGGCTTGCGGCAATTGTCGACCGCGTTGAACGAGGCTTGCAGCTCGAGAATCTTGCGGCGTAGCGCCGTGGCATTGCGACCGACATCCTTGCCCAACTGGGCGCCAACCGAGGCCAGCAGCATCAGGTCGATACCCGACGAGAAGTGTTTGCCCGCGCCGGAAAGCACCACCACGCGCACCGCATCGTTGTCATCGACCCACTGGAAGATCTCGATGATCTCGCGCCAGAAGTCGGCATTCATCGCGTTGATCTTGTCCGGGCGGTTGATCTGTACGTGGGCGATCTTGCCCACCAGCTCGACGCGGAAGGCTTGGTAGTCGGACATGGCAGGCATCCTTGGCCGCGGCTTGGCAGCGCAGTAATTATTTTGTGATTAATAACCGAGCAACTATAACAAGCACGGCATAAAAGTCGATGCTTGCCACTGTGACGCAGGGCACGCCCCAGCACGTTAGCAACTGCTTTGAATGACAGAGATAAGGGATTGATCTGTCGAGGATCTTGCGCCTCGACAGATCCGCACACGCTTTATTCGACCAGGCAGTCCACGCAGTACTCGCCCGTTTCGGTTTGCAGGCCGTGCACATCGATATCGAAACCCGGAAACGCCTGATCGAAGGTCCTGGCGAACGCCAGGTAATCGAGAATCGAGCGCGTGGCGGCGGTAAAGCGCTCACCCGGCATGATCAGCGGAATGCCCGGCGGGTAAGGCACCAGCATCACCGCGGCGATACGTCCCTGCAACTGGTCGATGGGCACCGCCTCCACCTCGCCGCGCACCAGGCGGTCGTAGGCATCGGCAGGCTTGATCGCCAGCTCCGGCAACGCCGTGTACATGCTCCTCAGCGCCTTGGCCGTGGCATTTTCGCGATAGCAGCCATGCAACGCGTCGCACAGGTCACGCAGGCCCATGCCCTGATAGTGCCCGCCGCCAGCGTGGGCAATGGAGGGCAATACGTCGATCAGCGGCAGATTGGCGTCGTAGCTGCGCTTGAACTCCAGCAGCTCGGTCAGCAGCGTGCTCCACTTGCCCTTGGTGATGCCCATGGAGAACAGCACCAGGAAGGAGTACAGACCGGTCTTTTCCACCACCAGGCCACGCTCCCAGAGAAACTTGCTGACCACCGCGGCGGGAATGCCCTGCTGCTCCAGCCTGCCGGCGGCATTGAGGCCGGGCATCACCAGGGTGACCTTGATCGGATCGAGCAGCACGTAATCGCTGGCCACTTCGCCAAAGCCATGCCAGTCGGCGTCCGGCTGCAACACCCAGTCCGCGGTCGACAGGCTGTCGGCGCCGTCCGCCTCGCCCGGTTGCCAGATGCTGAACCACCAGTCCTCGGCTTCGAGGTTGCGCCGTACGTTGGCCAGGGCGCGACGGAAGCTCAGCGCCTCGTCGAAGGTCTCCTGAATCAGCGAGCGCCCGGCCGGGCCTTCCATCATGGCCGAGGCTACGTCCAGCGAGGCGATGATGCCGTACTGCGGCGAGGTGGAAATGTGCATCATGAAGGCTTCGTTGAAGCGGTCGCGGTCCAGCTGGCGCTGGCTACCATCCTGCACGTGAATCATCGAAGCCTGGCTGAAGGCCGCCAGCAGCTTGTGCGTGGAATGGGTGGTGAATACCAGCGGCGAATGCTCGTCGCACTGCGTACCCATGCCATAACGGCCGGCGTAGAACTCATGGAATGCCGCGTAGGCATACCAGGCTTCATCGAAATGCAGCACCTCGACCGAGTCGCCAAGGGCCTGCTTGACCATCTCGGCGTTGTAGCAGAGCCCGTCATAGGTAGAGTTGGTCACCACCGCCAGCTTGACCTTGGGCGCCCGACCGCGGGCCAGCGGGCTGGCATCGATCTTGGCCTGGATCGATTCGCGGCTGAACTCCGACAGCGGAATCGGCCCGATGATGCCCAGTTCGTTACGATCGGGACACAGATAGAGCGGGATCGCGCCGGTCATGATGATCGAGTGCAGAATCGATTTGTGGCAGTTGCGGTCCACCAGCACCAGATCATCGCGCCCGACCATGGAATGCCAGACGATCTTGTTCGCCGTCGAAGTGCCATTGATCACGAAGAAGGTGTGGTCGGCGCCGAAATTACGCGCCGCACGAGCTTCGGCCTCGGCCAGCGGGCCGGTATGGTCGAGCAGCGAGCCCAGCTCCGGTACCGACACGGACAGATCGGAACGCAGCGTGTTCTCGCCAAAGAACTGGTGAAACGCCTGGCCCACCGGACTCTTGCGATAGGCCACGCCACCGCCGTGTCCCGGCGTGTGCCAGGAGTAGTTGGACTGCGCGGTGTGCTGCACCAGCGCCTTGAAGAACGGCGGCAACAGACCGTCGAGATAGTTGTGCGCCGCGCGCGCCACCTGCCGGGCCAGGAAGGACACGGTGTCTTCGTACAGATAGAGAATACCGCGCAGGTGGTTGAGATCGGCCATGGCCTCGGCCGGCGCATTCTCGATGGTGACCTGCTCGCCCAGGGCGAAGATCGGCAGCTGCGGCGCCCGCACCCTAGCCACGCGAATCAGCTCGACCATGTCCTGCAGCAGCCGGCTGTTCTCCCCCGCGCCCTCGGCAGCCACCAGAATGCAGGCCAGGCCATGGTGGGTTGAGGCGACGATACGCCCCTCGGCGGCACTGGCCGTGGGCAGGATGCTGAAACCGTCCTGGGTGAGTTCCTGAGCGATGGCGCGCACACGATCACCGGCCACGGTGTCGGCCTTGATGTCGCGGTGCACGATTAGGACGGGGAACTTGAGATCTTTATACATTGTGACGTCCTGAAGGCTGGCAGGCCGGACCTGCCCATCGCTTCAGGTTAGAGGCTCGCCCTGATCGGCGGAACCCCCTGCGCATCACGCTATAAGAAAAGGTCGCAATTGCGCTGTTCGGTTATTCAGGCGCTTCCATCTGCGCCCAAAGCGAGGGGCCGCCAGCGGCTTTCTCGATGACGGCCAGACGCGCCAGATGCGCCGCCAGCTCTTCCTCGCTGGCGCGGATCACGCGAGTACGCGGGCGCGCAGGGTCAAGGCGGCGGATCGGCGTGGCTTGCTGACGCCCGCTGCCATCGCCATCAGCACCCTCTCCCGCCAGCGACAGATTGGTCTGCCCGCCAGTCATCGCCAGGTAGACGTCGGCGAGGATCTCCGAGTCGAGCAAGGCTCCGTGCAGTTCGCGGTTGGAGTTGTCGACGCCGTAGCGCTTGCACAGCGCATCGAGGCTGTTGCGCTGGCCTGGATGACGTTCGCGCGCCATCATCAGGGTATCGAGCACCGAGCAGTAATCGCTGACGTCGGCGCGCTCGCTCTGCCCCAGCAGGGCGAACTCGTTGTTGATGAAGCCGACGTCGAACGCCGCGTTATGGATGATCAGCTGGGCGCCCTTGATGAACTCGTAGAATTCATCGGCGACTTCCTTGAACCGCGGCTTGTCGGCCACGTACTCGTTGGTGATGCCGTGAACCGCGATGGCGCCTTCATCGATCTCGCGATCAGGGTTGAGGTAGACGTGGAAATGACGCCCGGTCAGACGACGCCCCAGCAACTCGACACAACCGATCTCGATGATGCGGTGCCCGTCGGTGACCGGCATACCGGTGGTTTCGGTATCCAGCACCACGTAGCGCTTGACGGTGTTCTCGGTTGTCACGCCTTGCCTCTCTCATCTATTCGGGTTGTCGCACATTCAGCGCGGCATATTAACTCATGTGGCTTAGCGCGCCGAACGCACCTCGTCGACCCCGCGATTGGCCAACTGGTCCGCCCGCTCGTTGCCGGGGTGGCCGGTATGGCCGCGCACCCACTGCCAGCTCACCTGATGACGATTCACTTCCTCGTCCAGCTTCTGCCAGAGGTCGGCATTTTTCACCGGCTCTTTGGCGGCAGTCTTCCAGCCGCGCTTCTTCCAGTTCGGCAGCCATTCCTGGATGCCCTTCATCACGTACTGCGAGTCGGTCACCAGCTTGACCGAGCAGGGCCGCGTCAGTGCGATCAGGCCGGCAATCGCCGCCATCAGTTCCATGCGGTTGTTGGTAGTGCTCGGGTCGCCGCCCCACAATTCCTTTTCCACACCTTTATAGACCAGCAACGCCCCCCAGCCTCCGGGGCCAGGGTTGCCCTTGCAGGCGCCGTCGGTGTAGATCACCACTTCATCGGTTTCGGACATTCATAAGCTCTGTTACAGAATTGACGGGCCGGGGCATGGCCTTCAGTTGTCGACGTCACGCCGGCTGACCTTGGCCACTGGCATTGGCAGCAACTTGCCCATCGGCTCGCGGCGCGATTGCCGCAAGGGGCGCAAGCCGACCACCAGTTTGCGCGCCACCAACAGGTAGAAACCGGCCCCAGGCAACTGCCAGGCGTCCCCCCAACCCTCCATTCGCCGCAGGCGCATTTGCCAGGCCAGCGAAGCGAGCGGCGGACGATAGCACCCGAAGCGCCGTTTCTCCAACGCGAAACCCAGCAAGCTCAACCAGTCACCGACGCGGCTCGGCGCGATGCAACGCGCCCTGGCCAAACCGTCCTGAGCGAACAGCCTGCGCACGCCCCAGGTACTCCAGGGATGGATGCCCAGAATCAACAGATGCCCGCCAGGCCTGACGCTGCGGGCCGCTTCACGCAACAGCCCATGCGGCGACAGGCTGAAATCGAGGCCGTGCTGCAGCACCACCACATCGGCAGCGTGCTCGCCCAGAGGCCAGGATTGTTCCTCGCAGACGATCTGCACCCCGGGCATCGGAGCGCCGAGGCGCACGTTGTGCTGAATCTGCCCGGCCTCGGGCGGGCCTTCGGCGCCGGGCCCGTAACTCACCAGATACCCGCCAAAGAAACGTGCCAGCTCTTGCTCCAGCAAGCGCCGTTCTTCTTCGAGTAGCAGTTGCCCCAGTGGCCCGGCAAGCCAGTCGCGCGCCTCGCCGATGAGCTTGAGCCACTCCGGGTCGGCCTGGGCGAATGCCTGATCAGTCATCGCTGCCTCCGCATGACAGGTTCTGCATGTCGTGTCTAAGATGCACCTTTATCACCAGCTTAGCGACCCGCAATGATTCAGATCGACGCGCTGCCCGCCTTCAACGACAACTATATCTGGCTGCTGCAGGATGCCGACACCAGGCGCTGCGCCGTGGTCGATCCCGGTGATGCAGCGCCGGTGCAGGCATGGCTGCAGGCTCATCCGGATTGGCAGCTCAGCGATACCCTGATCACCCATCATCACTTCGATCATGTCGGCGGCGTCGAGACGCTGAAGAACGCCAGCGGCGCACGTGTCGCCGGCCCGGCCGCGGAGAAGATCCCGGCCTGCGACCTCGACCTGAGCGACAACGATGAGATCGAGGTGCTCGGCCTGCGCTTCCAGGTCATGGCCGTGCCGGGCCACACCCTCGGCCACATTGCCTACTACCAGGCGCAGCAGAATTTGCTGTTCTGCGGCGATACGCTGTTCGCTGGCGGTTGCGGTCGCCTGTTCGAAGGTACGCCACAGCAAATGCACCAGTCACTGAGCCGCCTCGCTGCCCTGCCCGCCAATACCCAGGTGTATTGCACCCATGAATACACCCTGAGCAACCTGCGCTTCGCCCATGCAGTCGAGCCGGACAATACGCGCCTGAGCGAACGCCTGGCCGAAGTGACTCGCTGGCGTGAAGAAGGCCGTATCAGCCTGCCATCGAACATCGAACTGGAGCTGGCGACCAACCCCTTCCTGCGCACCGGCGAACCTTCGATCATCGCTGCGGCAAAAGGACGCGAGAGCGGACAATCGAGCGAGCCGAGCGCCGTATTCGCCTGTCTGCGCGCCTGGAAAGACAGCTTCTGATCCCTGCAAAGACCCGGCGATGATGTCGCCGGCTCACTTTTCGAACATCGCTCGCGGCATCGCCGTGCCAACCTGAATGCAGGTCACAAAAGGCTGGCGAAAACTTGACCACCCCCGCTTCGGTTCCTAGAATCGCCCGACCTTTTCGCCGGGACAGCCCCCTCACCCAATGCCTGCATCATCACCTAAACCATTGAAATTAAAGGCATTGGTGCGAAGCTCTCGAGCGCTCGCGGTGATGTGCAGCCTGATCCTGGCCGGCTGTCAGAGCCTACCCAGCGACTCGCCGGATCGCTCTACCGACACCTCCCGGGCCGTGGGCTTGCAGCCTGAGCCCGAGTGGCTCGACAGCGAAGTCAAACCGCACGAATACAGCGATATCTGGGATCGGGTGCGCGACGGTTTCAAGCTGCAGGATGAAATCGGCATCAACCCACGTATCGAACGCGTGCGTCTGTGGTACGCCAGCAACCCGAAGCACGTCGACACCGTCAGCGAGCGCAGCGCGCCTTATATTCACTACATCGTCGAGCGCCTAGCCGAACGCGACATGCCGATGGAGCTGGCGCTGCTGCCAGTGATCGAAAGCGCCTACGACCCACAGGCCTACTCCTCGGCCCACGCCGTCGGCCTCTGGCAATTCATTCCGTCCACCGGCCGCCACTTCAACCTGCGTCAGACCAATTGGTACGACGGCCGCCGTGATGTCACCGCCTCGACCGAAGCCGCACTCAACTATCTGAGCCGCCTGCACGAAATGTTCAATGGCGACTGGCTGCTCGCCCTGGCGGCCTACAATGCCGGCGAAGGTCGTGTCAGCCGCGCGATCGAGCGCAACGAGAAGCTCGGCCTGCCCAGCGACTACTGGAACCTGTCGCTGCCCAAGGAAACCGAGGACTACGTGCCCAAGCTACTGGCGCTGTCGCAGGTGATCCTGACGCCCGAAGCCTTCGGCGTGAGTCTGTCACCGATAGCCAACGAGCCCTACTTCGAACAGATCGCCATCAAGCAACACATGGATCTGGCCCGCGTCGCCAAACTGGCTGACCTGGACGAGCAGCAACTGCTGCAGCTCAACCCCGCCTACAAGCGCGGCATCACCCTCGACGGCCCGCAGCACCTGCTGGTACCGACCGAAAAAGCCGAGCTGCTCAGCGCCAACCTGGCTCTGATGAAGCCGCAGGAACTGATCGATTGGCAGAGCTACAGCGTACGCTCCGGCGACAGCCTGCACGCCATCGCCAACCGTCATCACCTGTCGGTGAAAATAATCAAGGACGTCAACCGTCTGAGCAGCAACAACCTGAGAATCGGCCAGGTGCTGACCATTCCCGCCAAGCCCGGCAGTATGCCGAACGAGCCGCTGTACCAGCAGCGCAACGTTGCGCAAAGCGCTGCCAGCCGCACCTATCGGGTGAAGAATGGCGACAACCTGTGGCAGATCGCGCGCAGCAATCAGGTGGCTGTGCATGACCTCAAGCGCTGGAACAAGCTGCAAGGCAATCAGTTGAAAGTCGGCCAGATGCTCACTCTGGAAGCCGCTGACAGCTCCCCTCAGGTTGCCGCCACTACGCGCAGCAGCACCAGCTCGCGGGACAAGGCCACCTACTATCGCGTACAGAGTGGCGACTCGCTGTACGAGATCGCCAAACGCTTCAAGATTGATCTCAAACGCCTGCAGGCCTGGAACCCTCGCAGCAGCACGCTGCGTCCCGGGCAGATGTTGACCCTCTATCTGCCCTGATCAGCGCTTGCTGATGGCCTCCAGGCAGCGCCCCGTCAACTGGGTGAAGCGCTGAAAGGCGACGAACTGCTCATGTCGTAGCGCTCGCCCGGAAAGCCTACTGTCGGCGTACAGCACGCCGATCTCCCGCGTGCCGGCGATGATCGGGGCGATGAAGAACATGCCATTGCCCAGGCTGCGCCGAATAGGCTGGGTCACCAGCTCGGCGAGGTTGTAGCTGGCAGGCACACCCATCCAGATCGCTTCACGATGGCGCAGCGCATAACTAAAGATATGCGGCTGCTCTGCCTGCTCGGCCGGCAGCACGAAATCCTGCAGCCATTGCTCGCTCTTGTCGCCAATCACGCGCTTGGCGCGAAAGCGGCTTTGCCCTTCGGCCAGCACCGTGAGCATCACCCGCTCCAGACCAGCGCCACGGTGCAAGCCCTTGAGCAGGGTATCGAGCACCAGGCCGACATCGGCCCGGGCGCTGATCATCAGCCCCAGGTCCTGCAATGCCTGCTGCATCACCAGCAGGTCGGGCTGCAGCAGACGCGCCTTGCGTTCTTCCTGCTGCAGGCGGATCTGCTCGGGATCGGTATTGGGAATAAGCCGGCACAGCTTGCTGGCGCCAAAGGTCGAGGCCACCTTGACCGCTTCCTCGGCACTGGCCAGCACCTGCTGCAGGGCGTCCTCGGCGCTGAGGTCGACGAATGCGGCCATCTTTGCCAGCACCGCCTCCATCTCCGGCGACTCCCAGCCCTGCAGCGCGGCCTCGCTGATACGCACGCCCAGCTGCACGGCGTACGCCGCCGGGTCGTGCTGGTTGGTGCCGGCATGGGCCAAGCTCACGGTCTCACCCAGGTTCCAGCTTTTCACCAGCCCCTGGGTGAGTTGCCGGAAGCTGGTGCCGAGCACCTCGCGCACCACCTCCTCGACCTCGACTCCGGGCTGCGCCAGGGCTGCGGCCAGCTCGTCCGCCTGCTCGCCGCCACAGCCCCAGAATGCCAGCTCGCCCAGATGATGGAGCAAGGCGGCGATGAACACTTCCTCGGCATGCCTGGAGAGCACGTAGCCGGCAATGTTGCGCGCCTGCACGGCGGCGTGAAAGGAGCGTGCGAGCAACTCTTGCAGTTGCTCGCGCGGGGCGCGCGTGAGCAAGCCGTCGATCAGGCTCACCGACAAGCCGATCAGGCGCACGTTGTCGAAGCCGATCAGCACGATGGCCCGCGAGATGGTCTTGATGGTTTCCTGGGACGGGTTGTAGTAGACGCTGTTGCCGACCCGCAGCACCTTGCTGGTCAGCGCTGCATCACGCAGCAATACCTCGGCCAGTTGCTGCACCGAGGCAGAATCCTGCTGCGCGAGGCGTTGCAGATCCTGCACCACGGCAGCCAGTGCGGGCAGTTCTGCTTGGTTCAGGCGATCGATCCATGACTGCAAACCATGGCTTCGTTCCGACAATTTCGTACCCTCATGGCGTGTCCGTGAAGTGTATGCCAAAGTGCCGCTACTGCTCACCCGCCACGGCGCTCTTTTTCCTGCCCAGACAAGCTGTTACTGTACGGCCCCAGAAGCCCAAACGCCGCCAAGGATCGGATCTCACGCCCGATGCGTCCCCTCCTCCTGCTGTTCCTCAGCCTGGCCTTGAGCTTTCCCGCCTCTGCG
>NZ_DJSX01000018.1:0-35395 GCF_002439135.1 Pseudomonas sp. UBA6323
CGAGGCGTTCTTCTTCGAGGGTTTGATCAGCAGTTTGGCCTTCCTGCGTGGTGACTTCGGCACGTACTTCCTGAAGTTCCACCCCAGAAAATCGAAGCCCTGGTGAATGTGCGTGATGTGCGTTTTCTCCCGGGACAGCTCAACCCCTCGTGCTGACAGGAATTGCTCTACCCAGGGCTTGACCTCTTCCTCCAGCAGCTCTTTCGAAGCCGCCAGGATCACGAAGTCGTCCGCATACCGTACACACTGCACCTTGGTCTTCTCGGCCTTCTTGATTCCCAGCTTCTTCGCCAGGTGGCGCTTCAACTGAGTTTCCAGGCCGTTCAGGGTGGCGTTGGCCAGACAGGGCGAGATGATCCCGCCCTGTGGCGTCCCGGCTTCCGTAGCCATGAGTTGTCGCCGGTCGATGACCCCGGCTCTCAACCATTTGCGCAGCACCTTCGTGTCCATCGGGACATTTCGGCACAGCCACTCGTGATTGATGTTGTCGAAGAAGCCTTTGATGTCCCCCTCCAGAATCCAGGTCGGCGCCACGGTGGGCGACAACAGGTGGAAGAGTTCAACCATGGCGTCAGCGGTCGAGCGGTCAGGCCGGAAGCCATAACTTTTCGGATCGCTGGTGCTTTCTATTACAGGCTCCAACGCTTGCAGATACAGCGCTTGCATGGCCCGATCCAACATCGTCGGGATACCCAGTGGGCGCTTTTCCTGCTTGCCGGGCTTCGGTATCCAGACCCGCCGTAGCGGTTTGGGCCGATAGCCTCGTTGTTTCGACAGACGTTTCACGGCATGGAACTTGGCTAGGGGCGTACCCCAGGTTTCTCCATCGACGCCCGGAGTCTTGCGACCCCGGTTCTCCGTGACTCGCCTTACAGCCAAGCAGCGACCGTAAAACGAGCGAGTCAGCATCCGTTGCAGGCGTTTAACCCTGCGCCAGTTACCTTCCCGTGTTGCCTGCGCAATCTTCAGCTGCGTTCTCCGAACGGATTGTTGAACTTTGGCCCAATCGAGATCGTGCCAGTTCGCCCCTCCGCCTGAGGACGCAGACGCTTCCGGTGTTGCTGGTTGCGTTTTCATACAGTCCTCCCGAGATGAACGACACTCAGGACGGACTACTCCCCTATGGGCAGTAGTTCGCCCATAGGGTCGTTTTTGGTTATCGCTGGAATCAGCGGCTGTTTTTGCGCTCGTAGACCAGATGCACGTCAGCCAGAGTTATCCCCTGCCGGTAATGTTCCAACCGGTATGCCACCCGTTACAGGCGACCGTTCGCTTCTTGCATCCTCCCATTCCCCACACCCATCAGCGCCCCTTGCGGTTTGCCTGCCTGCCCGATGTTGCTGGGCAGGCGAGTGGTCGGGATTGCCACGTTCCCCGAGTCGCATCTATTCCCCGTTTAGGCTTCGTCTTTCCCCCGGTAGTCGTATTGGTACCGCAGCGCATCATCCCACTGCGCTGTCCGACTACTATGCCGATTTTGGCTAAGGCCAATAATTGCCGTAGGCCTATCCGTAGTTACGAAGGTTCAGGCGACGATTCACATGCGTTAGCCATGCGGGTTGGGTCATTAGCCTCGTTACGTCCGTGCAATTCGGACGTATAGCGTTCTCCGTCACCGGATAACACCCTCATAAGAGCGAGACATTGTTAATCGGGCTTCACACCCCAGGGTTGGCCCCTGACGCATGCCGATCTAATGAACTGGCAGGTACATGCCAGGCTCGGTACTTCCTATGCAAGCGAAGTTGAGCAATGCGATTCGGAGCTTTTCGCTCCGTGCTTGGTTCAACATCCCCCCAACGTCTCACGACGGTGAATTGGCTCACTGCCAGACTTGCGAGGATGAGTTCTGCCCGGAGGGCAAATTCACCCTCGGGTCAGACATTTTTAGTAACAATTCGGTGATAGCTGAACGTTACTGTCCTGTTTCTGTAACCGCTCATTGACCCATTTTAGGGTTTGAACAGATACAGCTTTTGTTATCCATCCCCGCCAAAACGAAGCGTTTCCAGGGTGTGGATTAACCAGGCTGAGCCGGTTTGTTGAATGCTTTTTCGGGCTTAAAACCCCCTGATAGCAAGGGATTAAGGTGCCTAGGCGCATTAACCAAACCAAGCACGACACGTTCAACGCGTCGCACAAGATGGGCTACGATAGCACAGCGCCCGCAGCGGAACAGCGGGCGCCTGGCTCAATAGGGAGGTGTATATGAGCATTCGCGACTGGCCCGCGGCAGAGCGCCCGCGGGAGAAATTGCTGGAGCAGGGCGCGGCGTCGCTGACCGACGCCGAGCTGCTGGCGATCTTCCTGCGTACCGGGGTGACCGGCAGAAGTGCGGTGGACCTGGCGCGCCATCTGCTGAGCGAGTTCGGCAGCCTGAGGGCGCTGCTGGAAGCCGACCTGGCTGGCTTCAGCCAACACCTGGGTCTGGGGCCGGCCAAGTACGCACAATTGCAGGCCGTGCTGGAAATGTCGCGGCGGCATCTGGCCGAGCGGTTGCGCCGCGATTCGGCGCTGGAGAGTCCGCAGGCCGTGCGCGACTATCTCAAGGCGCAGTTGCGTCACGAACCGCATGAGGTGTTCGGCTGCCTGTTTCTCGATGCGAAGCACCGTGTGCTGGCCTTCGAGGTGCTGTTTCGCGGCAGCATCGACAGCGCCAGCGTGTATCCCAGGCAGGTGGTCAAGCGTTCGCTGGCCAACAACGCCGCGGCGGTCATCCTTACCCACAATCATCCATCCGGGGTTTCCGAGCCCAGTCAGGCCGACCGCGTGCTGACCCAGCGCCTCAAGGACGCTTTGGCGTTGGTCGAGGTGCGCGTGCTGGATCATTTCATCGTCGGCGATGGCGAGCCGCTGTCGATGGCCGAGCTGGGGTGGATGTAGCTCAGGTCGGTTCGACCTGGGCCTCGAGGCTGTTCAGCAGGTGCCGACTGTGGCCGATGACAAAGCCGGCAGGCCAAGCGTGCGACCCTGGCCGATTTGCCGGGCGCCGCACCTGATCGAGGCGACGAGCGGTCGAATGCTGAGCAGGCCGCAAAGGCCCTGCTTCCGGCCGGTCTGCGTGCGGAGCTTTGAGTTTTATCCTGCGGTTTCCCTTGTTGCTCCCGGGGCTTTCTGGTATAAAGCAGCGCTCTTTTCTAGGGGCCCGGTTCTTGCGCTATTCAGTGCGCCCGGTAAGACCCTCGAGAAACGCGGCGCTGAGCGCCAATGACATTGAGTTTAAGCGGCCAACCCATGCCGGGTTGGGCATGTGGTTTTAGAGGGCTGAGGCATGTCGAGAGTCTGTCAAGTTACCGGTAAGGGTCCGGTAACCGGGAACAACATTTCCCACGCAAACAACAAAACCCGTCGTCGTTTCCTGCCGAACCTGCAGCACCATCGCTTCTGGGTCGAGTCCGAGAAGCGCTTCGTGCGTCTGCGCGTTTCTGCCAAGGGCATGCGCGTCATCGACAAGCGTGGCATCGACGTAGTGCTGGCTGAGCTGCGCGCTCGCGGCGAAAAGGTTTAAGGAGAGAGTCATGCGTGAACTGATCCGTTTGGTGTCCAGCGCCGGTACCGGCCACTTCTACACCACCGACAAGAACAAGCGCACCACCCCCGACAAAATCGAAATCAAGAAATTCGATCCGGTCGTACGTAAGCACGTGATGTACAAGGAAGCCAAGATCAAGTAATTGATCGGCTACCTGTCGAAGAAGCCCGCCTTTATGGCGGGTTTTTTTATGCCCTCGGTATTTGCGCCATTTTTCGCGCAATTCGTTATGTCTTCCAGGAGCGCGACTGGGCTGTGCGGTTGCCGCAGAAATGAGCTTTGCTGATTGGGGATGATGGGGCGGGCAGCCTTCGTTCGTCATTCGCCCTGGGGCGCACAAGCGCTGCGGCTTATTGTGTGGACGTTCTGCTCGCCGCAACGGCGCCTGCCGGCCGAGCTCTATCAGGCTTGCTGAGTACCGTGGCGGCGGGCGTCGTCGGCGAGCTGGCGCAGGGGCTGCGGGTGACCGACGAAATAGCCCTGGGCGTAGTCGATACCCAGGCGGCGCAGGCAGTCCAGGCTGGCCTGGGTTTCGACGAACTCGGCGACTGTGACCAGACCGAGCTGCGCCGCGATCTGGCGCATCGAGCCGACCATGGCCTGGTTGATCGGGTCGTGCTCGATGCCGCTGATGAAGCTGCCGTCGATCTTCAGAATATCCAGCGGCAGGTGACGCAAGTAGGCGTAGGAGGCAAAGCCGCTGCCGAAATCGTCCAGCGCGACCTTGAGGCCTTTGCCGCGCAATTTCTCGATCCACTGTGCCGATACGCCCAGCTCGCCCAGAGCGACCATTTCCGTGACCTCGATGCACATCTTGCCAGGCGACAGGCCATGACGGGCCAGTTCCTGTTCCAGCAACTGGTGGAAGTCGCAATCGAGCAGTGAGCTGGCACTTAGGTTGACGTTGACCTGGCCCAGCTGCGCCAGATGGTGCGGATTGGCAGCCAGCCAGGCGCACAGGTGCTGGATCACCCAGCGGTCGATGGCGCCGAGAAAGTCGTAGCGCGCCGCCGCGTCGAGAAACTGCGCCGGGCTGATCCACTCGCCACTGTGTGGGTCACGGTAACGCAGCAGCACTTCGTAATGCAGGCCGGCCACGGTGCTCTGCAGCGCCTGTACCGGTTGGAAGAACAGCTCGAAATGACCGCGCTCGGTGGCCTCGCGCAGGCGGGTGATCCACTGCAGCTGGCGCTGATGTTCGAGCAGCGCGCCATCGGCCGGGTTGAACTGCTGCACGCGGTTGCGTCCTTGATGCTTGGCCAGCTGGCTGGCGCTGCTGGCCCAGTTCAGCGCGGTTTCCCAGTCGCGTACGCCAGAGCTCAAGGCCAGCATGCCAATGCTGACGTGCAGGCGAAATGGCCGTCCCTGCCAGGTGAAGACGAACTGTTCGACAGCTCGCCGTAGCTGTTCGGCCTGGTCCAGTGCGGCGCCGTCATCGACCTCGCGCAATAACACGGCGAACTCGTCTCCGCCGACGCGCGCCAGCTCGGCATGGCGCGGCAGCTGGTGCTGCAGCTGGCCGGCCAGCTGGCGTAGCAATTGATCGCCCGCCGAGTGACCGAACAGGTCGTTGACCTGCTTGAAGCGATCCAGCCCCAGCAGCAAGAGATGGCTGAAGCGCCGTTTGGCGGTGCCGCCAAGGGTTTCCGCCAGCAGCCGCTCCAGCTCGCGGCGGTTGAGCAGGCCGGTCAGGGCGTCGTGGGCCGCCAGGCGTTGCAGACGTTCTTCCAGAACACGACGCTCACTGAGATCGACCACGATGCCCTCGATGCAGTCTCGCTGAACGCGCAGATGCAGTGACAGGTAGACCCATAGCGGGCGCTGCTTGAGGTCGTAGAGTTCACACTCGCAACTGACCATGCCGGCCTGCTCGTCGAGCTGGCGCAGCAGTGAACGCCACTGCGCTTCACCCAGCAGACGCTGCAGGGAGAGCTGGTCGATATCGTCCGGCAGGTTTGCAGCGCCGAGCAGACGCGCCAGGCTCGGGTTGGCCTCCAGCAGTCGGCCGTCGCGCTGACAGCGGAATATGCCCTCACCACTGTTGCGAAACAGCGCCTGATACTGTTCCAGGTTGTCGATGGCCTGCGCCTGGCTGCTCAGCAGCACGCGGCGCACGCGCTCCAGCTGCTTGTCGAGCAGGGCACCGAACAGCAGCATGCTCAACGCCGGCAGGTAAGCGTACAGCGCATAGAATCCGGTGGGCAGCGCAATCAACCCGGCGCGACTCAGCGGTACCAGCAGCATCAGCGCCAGCGCGGCACTCCAGCACAGCAGGTAACCGGGCGCATAGGGGCGGCGCTGGGCGATGCCGAGCCCCATCAGCAGCAACTGATAGAGGCCGGTGGCCAGGATCAGCAGGTTCAGCGTTTGGTAGGCATAGGGATGCTCGACCAGCAAGCTGCCCACGCTGACCAGCAGCGTAGCGGCGAACAGGGCGTCGCGCAGCCAGCGCAGGCGACCCAGTCGCAAACCGAGCGCGCTGGCGATGAATAGCGAGCTGAAGATCATCATGCCCGCGGTGGGCAGGTTGACCAGTAATTTGGGCAGATGCGGCCACTGCGGCCAGAGCAGCCCGGCCAGGTTGTACAGACTGGCGTTGTACAGCGCCACGCACAGCGAGGTGAGGCTGAAATAGGCCAGTTGCGCTTCGCGCAGGGTGCTGTACTTGACCAGATAGAACAGCGCCAGGGCTATCAGTACGCCGATCAGCAGGCCGCTCTGCAGCCAGCTGTAGGCGATCAACCGCTGGCCCTGCTGCGCACCGACCAGTTGCAGCGGCAGGTTGATCGCCGAATGGCTCTGCACGCGCAGCAGCAAGCTGTGCGGGCCATCGGTCAGGCGGGGTAGATTGAGCAGGAACTGTGGATAGGGCTCGCCACGTTCGGCGAAGGCACGCCGTGCCCCGCTGTACAGCGGGCCGAGTGACTGCTCACCGTCGAACAGCCAGACCTCCAGATCATCGAGGAAGGCCTGGCCGATGATCAGTTGCAGACGCTCGGCCGCTGGAGCCTGCAGTTGCACGGCGAGCCACCAGGCGCTGCGCGTATAGCCGATGCGCGCGCTGCCCTGAATCTGCCGACCTTCCGTCTCGATGCGCTGCAGGACTTCGCTGGCGCTCAACTGGCCGCTGGGATCTTCCAGCAGCAGGCTGTGCTCGATGCTCACCGGCCTGGCCAGGTCGTCAGCGCTGAGCTTCATTAGCGGCAGCCCGCTGCCTGCCCAGGCCGGCACGGCACCGGCCAGGCAGAGCAGCAAGATCAATGCGCGAAGCGGTCGAAGCATCCTGGGCGCCTCATGGCTACTACGAGGGCGCCGATGGCCGATGGACGCTGTACTGTCAGCGGAGCGGTAGGGCGCTGGCGGATTCTAGCCGACTACTGGCGCGATGATTGCGCAGCGGGTCTCATCGGCCGGTATCGCATGACCGATGGTCGCCCCCCAGGGATCAGGCTGCCTGCGTGCGCTCCTCGGTCGCCTTCTGCTGGCGTGTCCAGCGATTGGCCCGGGCGAAGGTGCCAAAGTCGTTGAAACGCACGCCCATCTTGCGCATCACCCGATGGGCGAAGGGCACGGTCAGTTGGCGGATATAGAACGGCTCCTTGACCACGAAATGGTGGATCGCATGGCTGCTGCCGAAGTTGAAGCAGAAGGCCTGCAGCGGCCAAAGCCACCAGGGGTTGAGCACCTGGGTCTGCTGGATCACGTTGCCCGGCTCGACGTCGCCGTAGTAGTGCATGTTGGAGCTGACGAAGTGCAGGCAGAAGGTGCGCAGTACGTTGGGGCCAACCAGTACCACCACGGCGATGTTCACCACTGCCATCACGTTCAGCGTAGTGGCCGACCAGACGATCGGGGCGCCAAGCGCGGCGCTGGCCCAGTCCAGCAGATGAAAACCGAGGAACAGGTACCAGGTCGCCCAGTTCAGCAGCCCCAGCGGCGCGTAGACCTTCAGCGTGCGGGTAAGAATCAGCCTGCGGTGCGCGGGATTCTTCGCCCGCAGCCAGCGGATGAACGAGCTCATCATGTTGTCGCCGACCATCAGCAGGCGCGCGATGCCCCAGGGCTCGCCGTTGGTGATGGCGCGCTCCTCCATGTCGGCTTCGCTGCCGGACACCTTGTGATGGTTCAGATGCAGATGACGGCGTACCCACGGATTGATGGTGCTCGGCCGCGCCAGCCAGACCAGCGCCAGCATCAGGTTGTGCGGCCGCGGCCGCTTGCGAAAATACATCGAGTGGATCAGGTCGTGCTCCAGCTCGTGGGTCAGCGAGGCGAAGAAGGCGTTAAGCAGCAGGCACGCCCACCAGGCCAGATGGCCACTGATGTACAAGGCTGCCGAGCCGATCATGCCAAGCAGGGCGAAGGCCAGGATGCCGGCGCCGAGCGCGTCCTGATGCTGCAGGATCGGGTAGCGCTGGCGCAGGGCGTTGCCGTGGGCCATCACCTGTTCACGGATATAAGCGGCGCGTTGCTGGTCATTAAGGCTTGCGGGAGAAGGGGACATGCCGACATCCTCTTGTTATCGGGTTGTGACTTCACTGTGCCGTGACGGTCGTCAGAGCGCCCGACCGTGCACGCCAACCTGCCTACCGGATACGCCAATCTGCATGACCGCCGAACCCACCACCCTGGCCAGCTGGACCCGCGCCCTGCGCAAGCAGCTCGATGCCCTCGGGCTCGATAGCGCTGCCCTGTGTCGCGAGGCAGGGCTCGACCCGGCGCTGCTCGACGACCCCAACGCACGCTGCCCGCTATCGCTGACCACGCGCCTGTGGCAACTGGCAGTGGCCGCCAGCGGTGACCCGGCGCTGGGCCTGAAGACCTCGCAGTACGTCAGCCCGACCACCTTCCATGCCCTGGGCTATGCGCTGATCGCCAGCAGCAGCCTGCGTGAGATGTTCGAGCGCATCGTCCGTTACCACCGGGTGGTCAGCGATGCGCTGCAGCTGGAGCTGTGCGAGGTGGGCGATGTCTACGAGTTTCGCTTCCGCGTACCACCAGGCAGCCCGGCACCGGCGCCCGAAGCGCTGGACGCCTTCGCCGCGATCTACGTGCGCAGCTGTCGCAACCGCCTGAACCGGGAGTTCTCACCCCTGCTGGTGCAGCTGCAACGCCCGCGGCCGGCGGACCTGACGCCCTGGCAGGCGGTGTTTCGTGCGCCGCTGCAGTTCGATGCCGACGAGAGCCTGCTGCGTTTTCCCCGTGCGGCATTCGAGCAGCGCCTGGATGACGGCAACCCTGAACTGGCCGAGCACAACGAGACGGTACTGCGGCGCAATCTGGAGCAATTGCAGGCGGCCAGTTGCAGCGAACGAGTGCGCCGCTGCCTGGAGGCGCAATTGCCCGATGGCGAGCCCTCCGCCGAGCGCATCGCCCAGACCCTGCACCTGAGTCTGCGCAGCCTGCAGCGTCACCTGGCCGAGGAGGGCACCAGCTACGAAGCGCTGCTCGGCGAGACGCGCCACGCCCTGGCCCTGCGGCATATGCGCGACCCGCGCTGCTCGATCAGTGAAATCGCCTACCTGCTCGGCTTCAGCGACAGCAGCAGCTTTGGCCGCGCCTTCAAACGCTGGACCGGTCAGACGCCGAGCCAGTACCGCGATGGATGCAACGACGCATGAGTCAGTACGACCTGATCCTGGCCGGGGCTGGCCATGCCCATCTTGGTGTGTTGCGCCGCTGGGCGCTGGTGGAGCGCCCGCCGGGGCGCATCGCCCTGCTCAGCCTTGGCCCTGAGGCCTGGTACGCCGGCATGTTGCCGGGGCTGATTAGCGGCCGCTTCAGCGCGGCGGACTGCCGCGTGGAATTGCAGCCGTTGTGCCGCGCGGCCAAGGTCGATCTGATCGAGGGCGAGATCGCCTCATTCGATGCCGATGCGCGGATCCTGCAACTCGAAGACGGACGCCGCCTGCACAGCGAGTGGTTGTCGCTCAACGTCGGTGCCGGCATGGCCATTCCGCCGCAGCAGGGCGATGCCATGCAGGTGCTGGCCGCCAGGCCCATCGACAAGCTGCTCGAAGGCTGGCAGCAATGGCAGGCCGAGCCACGGCGCATGGCCATTCTCGGTGGCGGTGCCGGCGGTGTGGAACTGGCCCTGGCGTTGGCCGACCAGGTGCCGGCGCTGGCGCTGTTCTGTGGCGGCACCTTGCTCGATGGTTTGTCGCCGGGGTTGCGCCTGCGTGCACTGGGCCATCTGCGTCAGCGTGGCGTACAGGTGCGCGAGCATTGTCCGATCGGGCGCATCGAGGATGACTGGCTGCTCAGCGGCGACGAGCCGGTATGGCGCGGGCGGCGCCTGCTGCTGGCCAGTGGCGCACGACCCTGGCCATGGCTGACCGCCAGCCAGCTGGCCAGCGATGCAGCGGGCTTCATCGCCATTCGCCCGACCCTGCAGAGCGAATCCCATGCCCAGATCTTCGCCGTCGGCGACAGCGCCAGCCTTGACGGCATGCGCCGCAGCGGGCGTTTTGCGGTGCGTCAGGCGCCGGTACTGGCTGCCAACCTTCAGGCCGCGCTAGAGGATCGCCCGCTGCGTCAGTACCGTGCGCAATGGCAGAGCCTGGCGCTGCTCGCCACTGGCGACGGCGGGGCGCTGCTCGGCTGGCATGACTGGAGTGCTGGCGGGCGGTTGTACGGACATTGCAAGGACTGGCTGGACCGGCGTTTCGTGAAACGCCATCGCATGGTCGGATAGCCGGCTGTCGAGGCCGAGGTAGAGTTGTTTTCGGCCGCTCGCTAATGCCACGCGGTCAGGCGTCGATACAGTGGATGGCGCTCTTACGAAACGGCCCGCCAAGAGTGCTGACCGTCCAAATTCATGGCAGGGTGCTACCAAAGTTTTATGGTGCTGGTGCTTCCAAGCTGCTCGAATCGCGGTCATGGTGCCCGGCCTGCATACGCTGATTTTTCGCCGGGCCTGTCGTACACGTAGCCTGCTGCCCAGGTTGCGTGGGATATTCCAGGAGGGAACCCGTCGTGACCCCGTCCGCCTACAGCGCCTCTTCGCGCACCAGAACAAGAACTCTGAGGTCGGTCATGCAAGCTGCCTTTGTCCGTTCACCCGTTGCCTGTCTTCTTCACGCCCTGGGGCTGGCCGCGCTGATGCTGGTCTACCAGCAGGTGCAACTGCCGGCCTACGTCAGCGTGCCGTCCTTCCTGTTGCTGGCGCTGTGGCCGTGGCTCGGTCCCTGGCAGCGCCGTGACGATGCCGCTCCCGCCGCGAAACAGGCTGTCGCTACCGATTTCGTCGAACTCAGCCGCGGCCTGTCGCGGCATACCTGCCACAACGCGTTGTCCGCGGCCAGGGTGGCCCATGCCGTCAAGCACCTGGCCGAGCGCCTGCAGTCGCAACTGGCGGCGGTGCAGCAGGTCAGTCAGGCGTCTGAGGCCATTACCCATACCGAGCAGGACAGCGCCGCCCGTGCCGAGCACACCCTGGCTGCCGCGCAGCATGTGCGTGAAGCCAGTGCCAGCGGCCAGGCCGAGCTCAACCAGGCTATCGAGCGCATGCAGCAGCTTAGCGCGCAGACCCTGGCCAGCCGCGAGCTGATCGACGGCCTGGGCAGCCGTACCGAACAGATCGAGCAGGTCACCCAGGTGATCCAGTCCATCGCCAGCCAGACCAACCTGCTGGCGCTCAACGCCGCCATCGAGGCCGCGCGCGCCGGTGAGATGGGCCGTGGTTTTGCCGTGGTCGCCGACGAGGTGCGCAACCTCGCCGCGCGCACCGCCAGTGCCCCCGAGGAAGTCAGCCAGATGATCGCCGACATCCGCCAGCAGAGCACGGCGGTGGTCGCTCATATTCAGCGCCAGAGCGTCGAGCTGGAACAGGCCGCGCAGCAGATCGAGACGGCCGGCAGCCGCCTGCACGGCATTGCCGATCAAGCCGAGGAGGTCGAACAGCAAGTGGCGCAGATCAGCGCCGGCACTGCCGACAATCACCAGCGCCTGGCCAGCCTGTCGGCGGCCGCGCTGCAGCTGCAGGATGACGTGCAGGGCAGCGAGGGGCAGACGCGGCAACTGGCCGCTGCCGCCGATCACCTGGTCGGGCAGGCCGAGACGGTCAGCGAACAGCTCGCCGAAGTGGGCCTGGACGACTATCACCAGCGCGCCTATGACCTGGCCCGCGAAGGCGCGGCAGCCATCGCCGCACAGTTCGAGCAGGACCTGCAGGGTGGTCGCATCAGCCTCGACGACCTGTTCGACCGCCACTACCAACCCATCGCAGGTACCCAGCCGCAGAAATACCGTACGCGCTTCGACCAGTACGCCGATCAGGTACTGCCGGCGCTGCAGGAGCCTCTGCTCAAGCGCCACGAAGGGCTGGTATTCGCCATTTCCACTACGCCGGAAGGCTACGTGCCGACCCATAACGCCGCATTCAACCACCCGCCCAGCGGCGACCCGGCGCTGGATGCCACCCGCAGCCGTGGCAAGCGCCTGTTCAACGACCGCACCGGCATCCGTTGCGGCAGCCACACACAGGCGCTATTGCTGCAGACCTACATGCGCGATACCGGCGAGCTGATGCACGACCTGTCGGTGCCGATCATGGTGCGTGGGCGGCATTGGGGTGGTTTGCGTCTGGGCTATCGGCCGGAGCCGTAGGATGCGCTGTCTGTCGTGTGATTAATGGTGCGCACACGGCGCACCCTGCGGGCCGATTTGGTTTGCATGGGCAGGATTGTTTAGCCAGCGCATAACCAAGCGTATGAAAAACCCGATTTAACGCACGTCAAACCCTGTGCGACGCTGCCAAGCCATGATCTCCCTGGCCTGCCAAGTCCATGTTCCGCTGTACCGCGCGCCTGCGCGGCGGCGCCTGTTGGAGCGGCTCAACCCGCTGCTGACGATCATCCTCGCCTTCTGGGCGCTGTGGCATTGTCGCCACGCGCGCCCGCCGGACGCCGTCCCCACCCGCTGACACCGATGGCTGCGCCATGTCCGCAGCCGCTGATGCCTATTTGTCTGCCTGCGCCACCTGTTCGAGAGTCGAACGGGCCGTGCGGACACCGAGCGCCCAACTGGCGCAAGCGAGTGCGATATGACGACTTTCGCTGCTGTGCAGGAGGCCCAGGAATTCCTGGCCAGCAATCCCGATATCGAATTGATCGAGTTGTTTATCCTCGATGCCAACGGTGTGCCGCGCGGCAAGCTGCTGCACCGCGAGGAACTGCTGGCGCTGTACCAGAGCGGCCGGCCGCTGCCGAGCACCATGCTCGGCCTGTCCATCCAGGGTGAGGATGTCGAGGATACCGGCCTGGTCTGGGAGGTCGGCGATATCGACTGCCGCGCCTATCCATTGCCCGGCAGCCTGGTGCGCCTGCCCTGGCGGCAGATGCCCACCGCCGCCGTGCAGGTGTCGATGCACCCCACCGAAGGCCTGCCGGCCACGCCCGCCGATCCGCGGCAGCTGCTGGTGCGGGTGATCGAGCAGCTGGAGGCCGACGGCTACCACCCGGTGATGGCCTGCGAACTGGAGTTCTACCTGCTCGACCAGAAGCGCGATGCCCAGGGGCGCCCGCAGCCGGCGCTGGACGCCGATGGCGGCCGCCCACGACAGACCCAGGTTTATGGTTTGCGCGAGCTGGAGCAAATCGAGCCCTTCCTGCGTGATCTCTATGCTGCCTGCAAGGCGCAAGGGATTCCCGCGCGCACGGCAATTTCCGAATACGCCCCCGGCCAGGTAGAGATCACCCTGGAGCATGGCCCGGCGCTGGCGGCCATGGACCAGGCGGTGCGCTACAAGCGCCTGGTCAAAGGCGTGGCTCATGCCCATGGCATGCAGGCCTGCTTCATGGCCAAACCGTTCGCCGAGATCGCCGGCACCGGCATGCACATGCACGTGAGCTTGGCCGACGCGGCGGGTGCCAACCTGTTTGCCAGTGACGACCCAGCTGGCACGCCGCTGCTGCGCCAGACCATCGGTGGCATGCTCGCCAGCCTGCTCGACTCGCTGCTGCTGTTCTGCCCCAACGCCAATTCCTACCGACGCTTTCAGGCCAACAGTTATGCGCCGCTGGCGCCCACCTGGGGTGTGGACAACCGCACCGTCAGCCTGCGTGTGCCCGGTGGCCCGGCCAATACCCGGCACATCGAACACCGCATCTGTGGCGCCGATGCCAATCCCTATCTTGCCGCCGCGGCGATTCTGGCCGGGATTCATCGTGGCATTCGCGAACAGCTCGATCCCGGTGCGCCGATCGAGGGCAACGGTTATGCCCAGGCCACGGAACATCTGCCCACCCAATGGTCGGCCGCGATCCACGCGCTGGAGCATTCCGAGTGGGCGCGGGAGGCTTTCGGTGAGCCATTTCTCAAGGTCTTCCTCGCGGTCAAGCGTGCCGAGTATCGCCAGTTCATGGGCGAGGTCGGCGAGCAGGACTGGCGCTGGTACCTGAGCAACGCCTGAGTCGAGGGATAACAGCTTCGCGGCCAAGGCCGCTCCCACAGGGCGCAGCAGGGGCTTGAGGGAGCGGACTTGTCCGCGAATACGGATTCTGAACAGCATCGCGGCTGAAGCGGAGTGCCCCCAGCCGTTCCTACGGGTCAAGCATGGTAGGAGCGGCTTCAGCCGCGATCCCAGATTCATCGGTGCATGCGCACCCCAAGGACATGCAATGAACATGATCGAGCAACCCGTCAAACCCGCTGCCGAACGCGCGCCGTCCTACTACGCGGCGTCGCTCAATTTCGAGAGCGACTACCCGACGCTGCAGGGCAGCGTAACCGTCGACGTGGCCATCATCGGTGGCGGCTTCACCGGCATCGCCACGGCGGTGGAGCTGGCCGAGCGCGGCCTCAAGGTCGCCGTGGTGGAAACCAACAAGGTCGGCTGGGGTGCCAGCGGGCGCAACGGCGGCCAGGTCACCGGCAGCCTCTCCGGCGACGAGGCCATGCGCAAGCAGATGCGCAACACGCTGGGCGAGGAGGTGGACGACTTCATCTGGCACCTGCGCTGGCGCGGCCACGAGATCATCAAGAGCCGCGTGGCCAAGTACGGCATCGACTGCGACCTCAAGCACGGTCACCTGCATGCGGCGATGAAACCCAGCCATATGGACGAGCTCAAGGCGACCTACGATGAAGCGCTGCGCCGTGGCATGGAGAGCGATGTCACGCTGCTCGAGGGCGCCGGCGTGCGTGCTCAACTGGGCAGCGCGCTGTACTGCGGGGCGATCAAGAACACCCGCAACATGCACCTGCACCCGCTCAACCTGTGTCTCGGCGAGGCCAGGGCCGCTGAAAGCCTGGGCGCACTGATCTTCGAGCATTCCGAAGTACTGGAGATCGTTCACGGCGCGCGTCCCGCGGTGGTTACCACGGGCGGGCGGATCGAGGCCAAGCAGGTGCTGCTGGCCGGCGACGTCTACCACAAGCTGGAGCGGCGCAAACTCAAGGGCCTGATCTTCCCGGCCATGGGCGGCATCGTCACCACTGCGCCGCTGGGCGAGCTGGCCCGCGAGATCAACCCGCAGGACCTGGCCGTATACGACTGTCGCTTCGTGCTCGATTATTACCGCCTGACCGCAGACGGCCGTCTGCTGTTCGGCGGTGGTGCCAACTATTCCGGGCGTGATTCGCGAGACATCGCCGGTGAACTGCGGCCGTGCATCGAGCGCACTTTCCCGCAGCTCAAGGGGGTGCCGATCGACTTCCAGTGGAGTTGCGCCATGGGCATCGTGATGAACCGCATCCCGCAGCTGGGCAAGCTCTCGTCCAACGTCTGGTACTGCCAGGGCTACTCCGGCCACGGCATCGCCACCAGCCACATCATGGGCGAGATCATGGCCAAGGCCATCACCGGCGACCTGGAGCAGTACGACACCTTCGCCGCCTGCAAGCACATCAAGGTGCCGCTGGGCGATCAGCTCGGCAACCCGATGCTGGCGGCCGGCATGTGGTACTACCAGATGCTTGAGAAGCTGCGCTGAAAGTCCAGCGTTGGCCCGGATGACGGGGCTGCCTTGGTTCGCCGATAGCCTTTTCGTATGATGGGCGCACACCGTATTTGGGATGCCCTGGCGTGAGTTCGTCATCTAGAAGTGCTTCATCGAGCCCGAGCGTACCTGCTGGCAAATGGGATGCGGGCGAAGCGGTAAGCCAGCTTTCCTGGGACGATCTGCGCATCATCAAGACGCTGAGCGAGTGCGGCAATCGCGCCGCCACGGCGAAGAAGCTCGGCATCAACGTCTCGACCGTGTCGCGCCGCCTGGCGCAGGTGGAGAAGACGCTCGGTGTGGCGATGTTCGACCATCGCCGCTCCGGCTACAGGCTCACGGCCGAGGGCGAAGAGTTGCGCGCCCTCGGCGAGCGAGTCGAACTGGATATCGTCAGCGTCACGCGGCGTGTGTCGCGAGCGGGGCAGGGGCCACAGGGCAAGCTGCGCATCACCACCAGCGACTCGTTGCTGCTGCACTTCCTCACTCCCATCATCGCCGACTTCAAGGTCGTCAACGAAGGCATCGCGGTCGAGGTGCTGGTGGGCAACCAGACCCTGAGCCTGGCCCGGGACGAATCGGACATCGCCGTGCGCGCTACGAGAAAACCGGGGGAAAGCCTGGTCGGGCGCAAGCTGGCGATCATTGCCTGGGCGTCGTACGGGCGCGCTGGAAAAGTGTCGGGCACCGACCCGTTCGACGGCCACGCCTGGGTGTCGTATTCCGGCGCCTTGTCCGGTCTTAGAGCGGCCAGTTATCTGGAATGCCGAGTGGCGGCCGAGTGCATTGCCTACCGCACCGACTCGGTCGCGGCGGCAAGCGCCGCCATTGCCGCCGGGCTGGGTTTCGGCTTTCTGCCCTGCATGCTGGGCGATATCACGCCCGGGCTGGTGCGCGTCGGGCCGGTGGTGCCCGAGCTCCATGATGAGCTGTGGCTGCTCACCCACCAGGACATTCGCAAGTCTTGGCGGGTCAAGGCGTTCATGGCGTTCTGCGCCGCTGCCGTGGCCGAGCAGAAGGCGCTGATCGAAGGGCAGCGGGCTCTCCCGGTTGCGTTGGACGAAACCGGGAGCGGGACTTAGTTGGCGCGTGCACCGATCACCGCCCGGCAGGCGATCTCGATCAGTTGCGGCCGCTGCGCCAGCCGGGATACGCCGATGATGTTGCTGGCGCATTGTGGCCGCTCGGTGCCATAGGCCGCCTTGCGCACCTTGCCAACCACGGCGAATGCCGCATCCATGTCGAGGACGAACAGCGTCTCTTCGACGACGTCTTCGAGCGTCGCGCCATAGAGCGCCAGCAGCTTGGCGATGTTGTCGTAGGCGCTGCGCATCTGGTCGCCCATGGTCGAGAAATCGCTGGGTCGGCCTTCGTTATCCAGCGGCGCCGGCGCGACCAGATTGCCTTTTTCGTCGTGGTTGAACTGGCCTGAGACGAAGATTTCGTTACCCACCTTCCTTGCCTGCGGATAGCCGTAAGCGTCTTCCCATGGAACGCCCCAGTAGGCGGTGTTTTCGTTGTACGGACGTGAAGCTGCCATTGCCTTCTCCTTGAGTGTAAGGACCGCCTATTTCGCGGCTTCCCGAGTGGTCGGGAGGAAAATGCTAGCACCGCCCGGTCAATTGCAAAGGTGCATTTTTGCACTCATGGAGGCGCAAAAATGCACAAACGAAACGCCTGTCGATCCGCTAACTTGAGCACCTGTTCCGGTCGTGACCAGCGAGTCAACGACGCTAACGGGGCAAAGACGAGCACCCGGATATGTGCCCAACAACAATCAGTTCAACAGACAGGTAACCGCCATGAGCAACGTCAAAACCGAAGTCCTCACTCCCTTCAACAGCCAGCTGATCTTCATTGATCAGCAGCCGCAGATGGCCTTCGGTGTGCAGAGCATCGATCGCCAGACCCTGAAGAACAACACCGTTGGCCTGGCCAAGGCGGCGAAGATTTTCAACGTGCCGACCGTCATCACCACGGTCGAGACCGAAAGCTTCTCCGGCCACACCTACCCCGAGCTGCTCGCCGTATTCCCCGATGCACCGATCCTCGAGCGCACCTCGATGAACTCCTGGGACGACCAGAAAGTGCGTGACGCGCTGAAGAAGAACGGCCGCAACAAGATCATCGTCTCCGGCCTGTGGACCGAGGTATGCAACACCACCTTCGCCCTCTCCGCCATGCACGACGCGGGCTACGAGATCTACATGGTCGCCGACGCTTCCGGCGGCACCACCCAGGCGGCGCACGACTACGCCATGCAGCGCATGATCCAGGCCGGCGTGGTGCCGGTGACCTGGCAGCAGGTGTTGCTGGAATGGCAGCGCGACTGGAAGAACCGCGATACCTACGATGCCGTCATGAACCTGGTCAAGGAACATTCCGGTGCCTACGGCATGGGCGTCGACTACGCCTACACCATGGTTCACAAGGCGCCCGAGCGCGTGCAGCACGGCCCGACCCTGGCCCCTGTCGCCGCACCTATCTGAGCCGATGCCAGCCTCTGCATGGCGGAGGCTGGCCCCAACTCGCAGCAGATGCGGAGACAGCCGAAATGAACCCGATGCAAGCCGATACCGTCACGCTGGTGGTGCGTCACCAGGTGCAGCAGCAACACGAGCAACGTTACGAAACCTGGCTGCGCCAGATCATCGACATCGCCGGCGCTTGCGCTGGCCACCTGGGTGTCGACGTCGCGCGCGAGCGCCAGGGTGGCCTGGTGCACTTCACCTGCGTTTTGCGTTTTGACCAGCTGCAGCACATGCAGGGCTGGCTCGACTCCGAGGCGCGCAAGCAACTGGTCGCCGACGTGCAGCCGCTGTTGCGCGCTGGCGACGACACCGAGGTGTTGCTGGGCAAGGATTTCTGGTTCGTGCCGCGTGACGCCGTGCAGCCACCGCCGCGCTGGAAGCAGGCGATCGTCACCTTCCTGGTGATCATGCCGCTGGGCCTGCTGGTGCCGGCGCTATGGCAGCCGGTATTCACTATGCTTCCAGGGCTTGCAGGCCCACTGCTGAGCAAGGTGTTGATCACCCTGAGCATCGTCCTGCTCGTGGTGTATCTGTTCATGCCCATGGCCACGCGGGCATTTGCCGCCTGGCTGAGGCCTCACGGCCAGGAGCCACTTCGATGAGCACCGATTCATATGATGAAAAGCGCCGGCGCATCTTGGCTGCCGGTGGCGTATTGGGCGCCGCCGCGGCCGTGTACTCTGCCTTGCCTTTTTCCGCTTTCGCCAGTACCTCTTCCATCCGCTCCCAAGGAGGCTCCATGAGCGCCGATCTCATCCTGTTCAACGGTCGTCTGCACACGGTCGATCCCGAAAAGCCACATGCCAGCGCCGTTGCCATCAAGGACGGCCGCTTCGTCGCCGTTGGCAGCGACGCCGAGGCCATGGCCATGCGCGGTGACGCGACCAAGATCGTCGATCTGCAAAAACGCACGGTGATCCCGGGCCTCAACGACTCGCACCTGCACCTGATCCGCGGCGGGCTGAACTACAACCTGGAGCTGCGCTGGGAAGGCGTGCCGTCCGTGGCCGAAGCGCTGCGCATGCTCAAGGCCCAGGCCGACCGTACCCCGACGCCGCAGTGGGTGCGTGTGGTCGGTGGCTGGACCGAGTTCCAGTTCGCCGAGAAGCGCATGCCGACCCTGGAAGAGATCAACCGCGCGGCGCCGGATACGCCGGTATTCATCCTCCACTTGTACGACCGTGCGCTGCTCAACCGCGCCGCACTGCGCGCCGTGGGCTACGACAAGAACACCCCCAACCCGCCGGGCGGGGAGATTCAGCGCGACGCCAACGGCAACCCCACCGGCATGCTGATCGCCCGCCCCAACGCGATGATCCTCTACGCCACCCTGGCCAAGGGGCCGAAGCTGCCGCTGGAGTATCAGGTCAACTCGACCCGCCAGTTTATGCGCGAACTCAATCGCCTGGGCGTGACCAGTGCCATCGATGCCGGCGGCGGCTTCCAGAACTACCCCGACGACTACCAGGTGATCCAGGAGCTGGCCGACAAGGATCAGCTCACCGTGCGCATTGCCTACAACCTGTTCACCCAGAAGCCCAAGGAAGAGCTGACCGACTTCAAGAACTGGACCAGCAGCGTCAAGCTGCACCAGGGCGATGACTTCCTGCGCCACAACGGCGCTGGGGAAATGCTGGTGTTTTCCGCCGCCGACTTCGAGGACTTCCTCGAGCCGCGCCCGGACCTGGCGCCGAACATGGAGGCCGACCTGGAGCCGGTGGTGCGTCACCTGGTCGAGCAGCGCTGGCCGTTCCGCCTGCACGCCACCTATGACGAATCCATCTCGCGCATGCTCGACGTGTTCGAGAAGGTCGACCGCGACATCCCCTTCAACGGTCTGCCCTGGCTGTTCGACCACGCCGAGACCATCAGCCCGCGCAACATTGAGCGGGTGCGTGCCCTCGGCGGCGGCATCGCCATCCAGCACCGTATGGCCTTCCAGGGCGAGTATTTCATCGACCGCTACGGCGCCAAGGCCGCCGAAGCCACGCCGCCGATCCAGCGCATGCTCGCCGAGGGCGTGCCGGTTGGCGCCGGCACCGACGCCACCCGCGTGGCCAGCTACAACCCCTGGACCGCGCTGTACTGGCTGGTCAGCGGCAAGACCGTCGGCGGCACAACGCTTTACCCGCAGGGCCTGCCACGCGCCACCGCGCTGCAGCTGTTCACCCACGGCAGCGCCTGGTTCTCCAGCGAGCAGGGCAAAAAGGGTCAGATCAAGGTCGGTCAGCTGGCTGACCTGGTGGCGCTGAGCGCGGACTTCTTCAGTGTCGAGGAAGAGCAGATCAAGTGGCTGGAATCGGTGCTCACCGTGGTCGGCGGCAAGGTGGTGCATGCCGCCGGCGAGTTCGACAAGCTGGCGCCGCCGACCGTGCCGGTGATGCCGGACTGGTCGCCGGTGGCCATCGTGCCCGGCCACTGGAGCCCGAGTGCCGCGCCGCTGACCGCCAGCATCCACCAGTGCATCGGCTCCTGCACCGTGCATCAGCACGAGCATGACCGCGCCCGCCGCAGCAATGTGCCGGTCAGCGATCACCAGGGCTTCTGGGGGGCATTAGGCTGCTCCTGCTTCGCGTTCTGACATGACCAGTGGAAAAGCCTCACCTTGGGGCGCCCTCAACCACCGCACCTTCCGCTGGCTGTGGCTGGCCAGCATCGCCTCTAACATCGGCACCTGGATGCACGAGGTCGGTGCCGGCTGGCTGATGACCAGCCTCTCGGCCAACCCCATGCACGTCGCGCTGGTGCAGGTCGCCGGTTCCGCGCCGATGTTCCTCCTGGCGCTGCCGGCCGGGGCCATGGCCGATATTGTCGACAAGCGCCGCTACCTGCTCGGCGTGCAACTGTGGATGGCGGCCGTGGCCACGACCCTGGCGACGCTGACCCTGCTCGGCCTCACCAGCGTCTGGCTGCTGCTCGGCATGACCCTGGCCATGGGCGTCGGCACCACGCTGATGATGCCGGCCTGGTCGGCGCTGACTCCGGAGCTGGTGAGCAAGCGTGACCTGCCGTCGGCCATCGCCCTGTCCAGCCTCGGCATCAACGTCGCCCGCGCGCTCGGCCCGGCTATCGCCGGCGTGCTGGTCAGCCTGAGTGGCCCCTGGGCGACCTTCGCCCTCAATGCCCTGTCGTTCTTCGCGGTCATGACCGTGCTGCTGACCTGGAAGCGCGAGCGCCAGGTCGCGACCTTCCCGGCCGAACGTCTGCAGGGCGCGATGCGCGCCGGCTGGCGCTACAGCCGCGCCTCGAAGCCCTTGCAGGCGGTATTGGTGCGCGCGGCGGCGTTCTTCGTCGGTGCCAGCGCCGGCATGTCGCTGCTGCCGCTGATCGTACGTGGCGAGTTGCAGGGCAGCGCCAGCGACTTCGGCCTGATGCTCGGCAGCGTCGGCGTCGGTGCCGTTCTCGGCGCCACCCTGTTGCCGCGTATTCGCGAGCGCATCAGCAGCGATCGCCTGGTGCTGCTGGCCAGCCTGCTCTACGCCCTGGTGCTGCTGGCCCTGGCCAGCGTGCGCCACTTCGCCGCCCTGCTGCCGGTGATGCTGCTCAGCGGCGCGGCGTGGATCGCCGTGCTGTCCAGCCTGCAGGTCGCTGCGCAGACCTCTGTGCCGGACTGGGTGCGCGCACGGGCGCTGTCGGTGTACATCCTGGTGTTCTTCGGCAGCATGGCCGCCGGTGGCGCGCTTTGGGGTTTCGTCGCCAGCCATGCGTCGATTCCGCTGGCGCTGTTCGCCGCCGCGGGCTGCCTGGTGCTGGGCCTGCTGCTGAGCGCCAGGTTCCCGCTACCGGTCACCGAAAGCGAGGACCTCGCGCCCTCGCTGCATTGGCCAGCGCCGATTCTGGCCGACGAGGCCGACCTCGAGCGCGGCCCGGTGATGATCACCCTGCACTACGACATCGCTGCCGAGCAGGCTGCAGCCTTCCGCCAGGCGATGAATGAGGTGGCGCGTATGCGTCGGCGCAACGGCGCGTTCTCCTGGGGGCTGGTGCAGAACAGCGAGAACCCGCGGCACTGGCAGGAGTTCTTCTTCGACGAGTCCTGGCTCGAGCATCTGCGCCACCACGGCCGGGTGACGCGCGCCGAGCAACGCATCGAGGCTGCCGCCCGGCATTTCCAGACCGCCGGTGTGGCGATCCGCATCGACCACTTCCTGATGCCGGCCAGACAGGCCGCTCAGCCTGCCGAGGTTGGCCAGGCCGCGTCGTGACACCATGGCCGCCCAGCGCCCGCTGGGCGGCTCATCTTCCTGCGCCGAAGGCGCCGTTAGCCCTGGCTGACGGCGCCTTCGGCATTTCTAGGCCATGTCGCTCTGGCTGAATTCCTCGGCGAGGAAATCGATCAGGGTGCGCACCGAGGGCAGCAGGCCGCGCCGTGAGGGGAAGATGGCGTGGACGATGCCGCATTTCGGCGCCCAGCCCGGCAGCATCTCCACCAGCTTGCCGGCCGCGACGTCTTCGCGCACGGCTACACAGGGCAGGTGGACGATACCCACGCCGGCCAGCGCGCCATTGCGCAGGGCGCGCAGGTCATCGGTGATCATCCGCGGCTGGTGCGCGATCACCAGTTTGCCGTCGTCCGGGCCGAGCAGCTCCCACTGGTAGTCGCGCTGCGCGCCGCCCCAGTGCAGGCTCGGCAGGCGGCCCAGTTCCTCGGGCTGGAAATCTTTCGGCAGCGAGGCCAGCAGATCCGGGTGACCGACCAGGCACTGGGTGCTGGCGGCGAGCACCTTCATCACCATGTCGGTGTTTTCCAGCGGGGGAAAACGTACCCGCAAGGCTACGTCGAAACCTTCATGCAGCAGATCCACGCGGCGGTTGGTGCTCTCGATGTATAGCTCCACCAACGGGTACTTGAGCATGTAGCGGGTCAGCATCGGCCCCACCCAGGAATTGAGCAGCGTCGTCGGGCAGGCCAGGCGCACCAGGCCGCGCGGCTCGGCGCGGTTGCGCTCGATCACCTCCGCCGCGCCTTCGGCCTCCACGCGCATGGCCAGGCAGCGCTGGTAGTACGCCTGGCCGATCTCGGTGAGCGACAGGTGCCGACTGGTGCGGTGCAGCAGGCGCACGCCGAGGCGCTCCTCGAGTTGGGCGATACGCCGGCTAAGCTTGGACTTGGGTATGTCCAGCGCGCGCCCCGCCGCGGCGAAGCCGCCTTGCTCCACCACTTGGGTGAAGTAGTAGAGGCTGTTGAGGTCTTCCATTGATCGTTCTCCAAATGGAACGCTAGAGGCGAATTTCGCAGTCTAGTCGAGAAAGGGTCTCGAATTTAATCTTTCTTCCATGCAGTGACGCACTGCTGAACGAAAACCCACTCACCGGTGCAGCCGGCACATTGAAAACAATTCGAGGACTTCATCATGACCAACGCCACCTATAATCGCCTGGACAAAGACAACGCCGTCGTTCTGCTGGTCGACCACCAGGCCGGCCTGCTCTCGCTGGTGCGCGACATCGAGCCGGACAAGTTCAAGAACAACGTGCTGGCGCTGGCTGATCTGGCCAAGTTCTTCAACCTGCCGACCATCCTCACCACCAGCTTCGAAACCGGCCCCAACGGCCCGCTGATGCCGGAGCTGAAGGAAATGTTCCCGGACGCGCCGTACATCGCCCGCCCTGGTCAGATCAACGCCTGGGACAACGAAGATTTCGTCAAGGCGATCAAGGCCACCGGCAAGAAGCAACTGATCATCGCCGGCGTGGTGACCGAAGTCTGTGTGGCGTTTCCGGCGCTGTCGGCCATCGAGGAAGGCTTCGACGTGTTCGTGGTCACCGATGCCTCGGGCACCTTCAACCAGATCACCCGTGACTCGGCGTGGCAGCGTATGACCCAGGCCGGCGCGCAACTGATGAACTGGTTCGCTGTGGCCTGCGAGCTGCACCGCGACTGGCGCAACGACGTGGAAGGCCTGGCCAAGATCTGCACCGATCACATCCCGGACTACCGCAACCTGATGACCAGCTACAACGCGCTGACCGCTGGTAAGTGATCCACAGCTGAAACCGAACCGGAGCCTGCAAAGGCTCCGGTTTTTTTATGGGCGGTTCTTTCGTTTGCTCAGCGCAGGTGCTCGTCCCTGGTTACAGCGCCACGATTTCCGGGGCTGGCCTGCGCCGTCGTTGCCGGAGCGGATTCGCGCTCGGCGACGAAGGTGGCGGGCGCCGAGCCATCGGCATTGAGCTGCATGATGCGCGTGGGCCGGCCCTGGTCGTCGAAGAACACCTGGCCGAGGCCGGCGCCGTTCCACAGGCGCTCGCCGGCGCGGCTGCGGTCGGGAATCAGCGGGGTGACGCGCATGCGTCGGCGCTTGGTCAGCCAGTTGAGCGGCGACCATGGCGCGTAGAGCCAGCGGTTAAGGCGGTCGAACCAGTCCAGCAGCCTGGGCGGAAATTCGTTCTTGATGCCGCTGCTGGTGATCTGCCAGATGGTCGGGCTGGCGCGTTTGTGGCGGATGCTCACGCGGTAAACGAAGGAGTAGTGCACGTCGCCAGAGAGGATGACGAAATCCCTTGGCGTGCGCGAGTGGCGGAAGATGTTCATCATCACCCGCGCTGCGCCGCGATGGGCCATCCAGTTCTCCGCATCGACCATCAGCGGGTGGCCGGCGTAGGTGAACAGCTTCTGAATGCCCTCGATCAGCTTCACGCCGAACATCGGTGCTGGCGAGACGATGATGCAGCTGGGGTGGTCGAGTAGCGCCTGCTGGAAGTCGCACAGCGCTTCCCAGTCCATCAGCCCCGAGGGTTTCGACAGGTGCCCTTCGCTGCGCCAGCGGCGCGTGCGCGTATCGAGCACCAGCAGCGCCGGAGTGGTCGGCAGCACGTAGTGCCATTGTTCGAACTGTTGCAGTTGGTCGATCAACGCGTCCTGCATCTCGGCCTGAAGGTGGTCGTCCTGGCGCTGCTGCAACAGGTCGCTGAAGGCTTGCAGCGGCTGCTCGAACACGTCCGGGTTGTTGCCCCAGCCCTGGCACAACAGGTAGGCGAGCAGGGCGTTGCCGATGATGCGCTTGGAGAAGGGATGGCCGTAGGCGGTCTGCTCCCAGCGCGCGGAGAGGTTCCAGTCGTCGGTGACGTCGTGGTCGTCGAAGATCATCAACGTCGGCAGGTGGGCGAACGCCCGAGCCGCCTGGCCGAGGGTCTGGCGAAAAGCGTCGATGCGCTGGCGCTCGTCGGCGTAACGCTGCTGTTGTTGCTCATCCAGCGGCGGCTGGTCTTCCGTGATCAGGGTCCAGGGCACTGGCGACCAGACCAGCAGGTACATGGCGATCATCTCGGCGAAGGTCACCAGGTGGTTGTCGGCGCTGCTGGTGGTGAATACCGGCTTTTCCACACCGCCGAAGAACTTGTCGCGCAGGGTCTGGTTGCTCTTCACCGCCGGCAGCAGTTCAGCGCGCTGGTAGTAGCCAACCGAGTGGCCGTAGAGCGCCTGGCTGTCCTCCACCACGGCGCCTTCGAGGAACTCGTCGAACAGACCGAGGCGGGCGATCAGTTGGTGAATGGCGCACAGCATCGGCCCGGCGACGTCGTCGACGTACACCTGGTCGCCACTCATCAGCAGCAGGGCAGGGCGCTGGGTGGCTTCGGGCTGCTCAGCCAGCAGACGGTCGGCGCACAGCAGGCCGTCGCTGGCGGCGTGGTGCGGTCTGCGGCAGGAGCCGTGCAGCAGCTGGTCGACCCGTGAACGCAGGACGAAGTCGGCGTGCTCGGCGCCCTCATGCAGCAGATGCGGCGCCCAATCGCGCATGCCCTGTACGGTATCGCCATCGAGGATCTGCAGGTCGTAGGCGATGCGCACGTCCTGCGGCAGCGCCTGCGCGAGCGGCAGGTCGATCAGGTGCAGCACGGCATGACGGCCCAGCGGCAACTGCTGGCAATGTTCGGCCAAGGCCTCGGTGCGTTGCGCCTGGTTCTCGGCCTGCAGGGTCAACTGCAGGTTCAGCTCACGACTGGCCAGCAGCCACAGTACCAGGCGGCCGGGCTCCAGGCGGCGCAGTATCGGACCGGCGAGCACAGCGGGTAGCGGAGCGTGAGCAGGGTCTCGCATCGGTACGGACTTCTTCGGCTGAGTAATTGGACAGGGCTTGGACAGTGGCGGGACGCCAGCCGTTCACGAGGCCAGCTGGCGCAGGCGCTCTAAGTCGAGAATCTCGATCTCGCCGTAGGTCAGCTGGACCACGCCCTGCGCCTGCAACTCCTTGAGAATCTGGTTGGTGGTCTGGCGCGACAGCGAGAGCATCAGCGCCAGCTGTTCCTGGGCCAGGTGCAGCACGCGGCGCGGTTCGCTCTCGCCGTAGTTCTCGGCGATCAGCAACAGGCGCCGGGCCAGGCGTGGTGCAGCCGGCAGCAGGCTCATGTCCTCCAGGGCGACGAAGGCCAGACGCAGCTTGTGGCTCATCAGCAGGGCGAAGTCGCGCCAGTACTGCTGCTCGCGCTCGAGCAGCGCGAGCAGTTCATGCTGGGGCAGCAACAGCAGGGTGCTGGCGCTTTCGGTGAAGGCATCGTGGGTGCGCGGCAGGCCATCGAACAGGGAAATTTCGCCGAACCAGTAAGGCGGCTCGACCAGGGTCAGCAGCGCCTCCTTGCCGTTCTCGCTGACGGCGCCGACGCGCACCGCCCCTTCCACCACCGCATAAAGCCCGCTGGGCTTGTCGCCACGACGAAACAGCCGCTGGCCGGCGTCCAGACGCTGCACCTGGGCCATGTCCAGCAGGCTCTGGCTCAGCGCCGGAGGCAGTGCGGCGAACCAGTGGCCCTGGTTCAACTGGCTGAAGTAATGATGCGGATCGGGCATTACGGTTCCTGGACGGTTGCGCGGTGGTGCGGCGATCCCTGCCATTGTCGGCTAGCCGACAGTGCGACGAGCGGCGGCGAGGTGATCATGCTCGGGCCTGTTTCACATATGAGGACGATAACAATGAAAACCCTCGTCGATCACCTGGCGCAGTATGCCGCCTACCACCGCGACCGACGCAACATCGCCAGCCATTTCATCGGTATCCCGATGATCGTGCTGGCCGTCGCCGTGCTGCTGTCGCGCCCTGGTTTCCAGCTTGCCGGCCTGTGGCTGGCCCCGGCGACGCTGGTGGCGCTGGCTTCGGCCTGGTTCTACCTGCGGCTGGATGCCCGCTTCGGCCTGGTCATGAGCGCGTTGCTGGCACTGAGTCTGTGGCTCGCGGCCAAGCTGGCGGTGGCGAGCACCGGCCTGTGGCTGGCGGCAGGGCTGGGTCTGTTCGTGGTCGGCTGGGTCATCCAGTTCGTTGGCCACTATTACGAAGGCCGCAAGCCGGCGTTCGTCGACGACATCATGGGGCTGATCGTCGGCCCGCTGTTCGTGGTGGCTGAACTGGCCTTCCTGCTCGGCCTGCGCAAGGAAGTCGAGCATGCCGTGGTGGAGATCGCCGGGCCGACCTGCATTCGCGAGAAGAAAGCGCTGGCCTGAGCGCGCGCTGCTTCTTCTGTTCGTCGCGGCTGAAGCCCCTCCCACAGATTCCGTGGGAGGGGCTTCAGCCGCGAGCCTTTCTAGTACATCGCCATCCACTGGGTCGTCATCGAGCGTGCATGGCGATCCACGGTGATCGGGGCGAAGGGGCGGCCGGAGACGCTCTGCAGGGCATTGCTCTGGCTGTTCATATCGGCTAGTGCGGCGCGCAGATAGCTCCAGCGCGTCTGCAACTTGCTCACCTGCGGATCGGCTTGCTCCTCGAGCGCCTGCAATTCACCGTCGATGGCCGGCAACAGCAGGCGTTCGTCCTGGCCGAGGTAGGTGCCGGGTTGTTCCCGGGCGATCTCGAAGGTGCCCAGATAGGAGCGGCTGAGGTACTGCACGCTGAGGTACTCGACCTTCGCCGCCAGCTCGCTCTGGCCCTCGGCGCCAGGCAATGCGCGGGCCGCGCTGAGGAAGTCGCGCAGCGCGCGGCTGAGGTCTTCGGGAAAGCGCCAGGGCACATTCTCGTCACCGGGGCCATAGGAAACACCGTTGCGCAATTGGGTAACGAGTGCCTGATGGGCGCTGGTGAGTTCCGCGCTGCCCTGCGGCAGGCTCTGCATGGCGCCGGCCAGAGCGGCCAGATCGGCTTCCAGGCGCTGCTGATGGGTCTTCTGGAAACCCTCGCCACGTAACAGCATCAGGCTGCTGGTGGCGCGGCTGGCATGTATCTGAATCTGTTCCTGCGGGCTGACGGCTTCGGCGAAGGCCAGGGGCGAGAGCCCGACGAAGAGTCCGAGCGACCAGAGAAAAGCATGGCGCAACAGTGCTTTACAGCGCATCCGGGGTGCTCCTTGTTATTGTTTTGAGCAGGTATGCATTGGCAGCGTCGACGACGCAGCGCCAAGACTACTGCGCCAAGCGTAGCGGAGCATGACCCGAAAGAGTGATTTCGTCGGAAATCGCCACCGTTCAGAGGCTTTTCATCAGATTGCGCAGGTACTCGGCGGTGAAGGCGTCGGCGGGGAAGAAGGTTTCCAGTGCCAGTTCGGCGAGGGTCACGTCATTCGGCGTACCGAACACCGTGATGGTGCTGATCAGGCTGAGCACGCCCTGCTCGCTGTGCAGTTGCAGCGGTACCAGCACGGCGTCGCTCGGTGGCGCAGGGACTTCCGCCGGCGCCGGGTAGTCGCGCAGCTCATCGAGTAGGGCGAACAGGGCGTCGTCGCCGCTGATCTCCGCATCGCGCTGCAGGCGCATCAGCAGGTGCGCGCGCCACAGCGACAGATTGGCGATGCGCGGGGCCAGGCCCTCGGGGTGCAGCGACAGGCGCATCACGTTGAGCGGCGGGCCGAGCAGGAAATCCGGCATGCCGGCGAGGAAGGCGGTGGCCGCCGCGTTGGCGGCCAGCAGGTTCCACTGCCGATCGATGGCAAGCGCCGGATAGGGCTCATGGGCCTTGAGCAATTGCTCGATGGCCTGGCGCGCGGGGGCCAGTGCCGGGTCGGTCAGATCGTGCTGGCTGTACAGCGGGGCGAAGCCGGCTGCGCTGAGCAGGCGATTGCGCTCGCGCAGGGGAATGTCCAGCTGCTCGGCCAGATGCAGCAGCATGTCGCGGCTGGGCTGGGCGCGGCCGGTCTCGACGAAGCTCAGATGGCGCGTGGAAATCTCGGCCTCGCAGGCGAGGTCGAGCTGGCTCAGGCGGCGCCGCTGGCGCCATTGGCGCAACAGGGCGCCGGCGGTCTGGGATTGGCTGTTCATGGTCTGCACGATAGTGCAGTCAGGTCATGTCAGCCATTACCTGGCAGGTAATCGACGCCCTGATGGTTTCGGCGAAATCTGTAGGCCAGGCACCGCTCCGGTGCCCTTACGGAGAATTCGTCATGAACGTACTGCAACCTTCCCCGATGCTACGCAACGCCCTCATGCTCGATGGTCTGCTCAGCGGCGTCACCGGCCTGCTGCTGGTCCTGGCGGCCGGCTGGCTGGGCGCCTTCCTCGAGTTACCGCGCCTGCTGTTGCTGGTCGCCGGCAGTGCCCTGCTGCCCTTCGCGGCGATGCTGGTGTGGCTGTCCAACCGCGCAGAAATCAGCCGCACGGCCATCTGGGCGGTGATTGCGGTCAACGTCGTCTGGGTGGTCGACAGCCTGCTGTTGCTGGTGGTGGGTTGGGTGTCGCCGAACCTGTTCGGCCACGCCTTCGTCATCGCTCAGGCTCTGGCGGTCGGGCTGCTGGCCGAACTGCAATGGTTCGGCCTCAGGCACTCGCAGGCTGCCGTGGCCTAATGAGGCCGGCTCAGAGGCCACGCAACGCCAGCTCGGCGCCGAGCAGCAACAAGCCGATGAAGAACCAGCGTTTGAAGCGCTCCGCGCTGATGCGTTTGCGCAACCACTGGCCGGCGGCCATGCCCAGTAGGGCAGGCAGCAAGGCCAGGGCAGACAGCCCGAGCACCGCCGGTTGCAGCAGTTCACCGCTGTGACCGAGCGCTGCCGCCAGGGCCAGGGTGGAGACGCTGAACGACAGCCCCAGCGCCTGCACCAGGTCGTCCTTCTCCAGGCCGATGGCCTGCAGGTAGGGTACGGCTGGAATCACGAAGACGCCGGTAACCGCAGTAATCGCACCGGTGATGGCGCCGATCACCGGGCCTAGCCACGCTTCCTTGGCCCGCTCCACACGAAAGTGCACCTTGGCCAGGCCGAGCACCGCGTAGAGCACCAGGGCAGCGCCCAGCCAGCGGGTTGCCCCGGGCAGGTCGAGACTCTGCAGCAAGCCGGCGACCAGCAGCGTGCCGAACAGGATGCCCAGCAGCATCAGCCACAGGCGGCGCGCCATCGGCAGCGGGCTGCGGCCGTCGCACAGTTGCCAGATGTTGGTCACCATCGATGGGATGATCAACAGCGCGGCGGCTTGCAGTGGCGCCATCACCAGGCCGAGCAGACCGACGGCGATGGTCGGCAGACCGAGGCCGACCACGCCCTTGACCATGCCGGCGAGCAGAAAGGTGACGAGGATCAACGGTAGGTGGTCGGTCATCGCGCCGCCCCCTGCTCGTGGATCGCCCGGCTGTCGGCAGGCGCCTCGTCGCGTTCGTGCATGCCGTAGTCGCGCAGCACCTGGGCCACGCGCAGACGATAGTGACCGAAAACCTCCTCGCGTCCTGCCGTCTGTGCGCGTCGGTGTTCATCGCGCTGGCGCCAGGCCTGGACCGAGGCTTCGTCCTGCCAGAACGACAGCGACAGGATCTTCCCTGGCTGGGTCAGACTCTGGAAGCGCTCGATGGAGATGAAACCCGGCTGTTCGGTGAGTAGCGGGCGCAGCTCTGCGGCGAGGTCGAGATAGTCCTGCTGTTGGTCCGGTTTGGCCTCGACTTCGAAGATCACGGCGAGCATCGGCTTTCTCCCTGGCTGGCTCTGGCTGAAGTTGCCTGCCAGTATCCACATTTGCTGCACGCCATGTTTCGTCATGAGGTGAATTATGGAATACGCACCGGGTTTCAGTTCGATCGCCGCCCTGCTCGCCGATGCCGGGCGTGCTGCCATGGTCTGGGCACTGATGGATGGCAGCGCGCGGCCGGCCGGTGAGCTGGCCTTGCTGGCGGGGTTGTCGCCGTCGTCGACCAGTGCGCACCTGGCCAAGCTGGTGGAGGGCGGCCTGCTGGCGCAGCAGCGGCATGGGCGCAATCGTTACTACCGTCTGGCCGGGCCGGAAGTCGGGCAATTGGTGGAGGCGCTGGCCAGTGCCGCACTGGCTGCACAGCCCCGGCAAGCTCGCGCTATACCGTCCTCGCGGGGCACGCCGCAGCCCATGCGCGAGGCGCGCACCTGCTACGACCATCTGGCCGGCGAGCTGGCGGTCGGCGTATTCGCACGCATGCACGCCGCCAACTGGCTGAGCGAGGAGGGCGATGCGCTGAAGTTGACCGCAAGCGGCGAGCAGGGGCTGCAAGCGCTGGGTATCGATCTGCAGCAGGTAGGCCGTCAGCGCCGCCAGCGACTCTGTGCCTGCCCTGACTGGAGCGAGCGCAAGCCGCATCTGGGCGGTGCGCTGGGCGCGGCGTTGCTGACTCTGTGCGAAGGCGAGGGCTGGCTGCGGCGCAGCAAGGATTCGCGTGCGTTGCAGGTTTCCCCGCAGGGACGCAGGGCGATCATGGCGATTGCGGCTCCGTAGCTTCGTAGGGTGGGCCGGGCGATCCGCTTTAGTCCACCTGAACCCTAGCCGGTGGGCTGAAGCCCACCCTAGGTACTAAGGCATGCCAATGCTTCACCGCGTAGGAGCCCCGCCCCGAGGCGAAGCTTTTCGTCGCGGGGCGCGACTCCTACGGGCGTGGCTTTAGGCTGAGGTGCTGACCGGCTTGCCGCCCTTGGGCTTGAAGTACAGGGTGGTGCCGCGGGCGAGGTTGTTCAGGCTGACGTGATCCTTGGCCACCTCGGCCTCGATCAGTTCGTCCTGGCCTTCGACTTTCAGCGTGATGCGGGTGATCGCGCCGAGCAGGCGGATATCACGTACTTCACCTGCCTTGTGCTCCGGGCTTGGCTCGCTGGACAGGTCGACCTCGTGCGGGCGGAACAGCACGTGGTGGTCGCTGCCGACGTAGAGGCGGTTGGCGTCACCGAGGAAGTGGTAGACGAAGTCATTGGCCGGATGCTCGTAGACCTCGGCCGGGGTGCCGATCTGCTCGATCACGCCCTTGTTCATCACCACGATGCGGTCGGCCACTTCCATGGCTTCTTCCTGGTCGTGGGTCACGAACACGCTGGTCAGGTGCACTTCCTCGTGCAGGCGCGCCAGCCAGCGGCGCAGCTCCTTGCGCACCTTCGCATCCAGTGCGCCGAAGGGTTCGTCGAGCAGCAACACCTTGGGCTCCACCGCCAGGGCGCGGGCCAGGGCGATACGCTGGCGCTGGCCGCCGGAGAGCTGCTCCGGGTAGCGGTCGCCGAGCCAGTCGAGCTGCACCAGGTTGAGCAGCTCGTGCACCTTCTGCTTGATCACCTCTTCGCTCGGGCGCTCGCGCTTGGGCTTCATGCGCAGGCCGAAGGCAACGTTGTCGAACACGGTCATGTGGCGGAACAGCGCGTAATGCTGGAACACGAAGCCGACGTTGCGATCACGCACGTCGTGCTCGGACACGTCCTCGCCGTGGAAGCCGATGCTGCCGCTGTCCGGGGTTTCCAGGCCGGCGATGATGCGCAGCAGGGTGGTCTTGCCGCAGCCGGACGGCCCGAGCAGGGCGACCAGCTCGCCGCTCTGGATGCTCAGGTTGATCTCGTTCAGCGCCTTGAACTGGCCGAACTGCTTGTTGACGCCTTTGACTTCGATACTCATGGCTTATTCCTGGTGGTTCCGTGGGCCGTGCCTCACGGCTGTCAGTCTTCTCGGTTGGCTTGCAGCTGGCGGCTCAGACGCGCTTCGCTCCATTGGCGAAGCAGCAGCACCACCAGGGCCATGACGAGCAGCAGGATCGCCACGCTGAAGGCCGCGACGATGTTGTACTCGTTGTAGAGAATCTCGATATGCAGCGGCAGGGTGTTGGTGTAACCGCGGATATGTCCGGAAACCACCGAAACTGCGCCGAATTCGCCCATCGCACGGGCGGTGCACAGCACCACGCCGTAGATCAGCGCCCATTTTACGTTAGGCAGCGTGACATGCCAGAACATCTGCCAGCCGTTGGCACCGAGCAGGCGTGCGGCCTCTTCCTCGGTGGTGCCCTGTTCCTCCATCAGCGGGATCAGCTCGCGGGCGACGAAGGGAAAGGTGACGAAGATGGTCGCCAGGACGATGCCCGGCACGGCATAGACGATCTGCAGGTTCTGCGAGTCGAGGTACGGCGCGAGCACGCTCTGCGATCCGAACAGCAGCACGTAGATCAGGCCGGCGACCACCGGCGACACCGAGAACGGCATGTCGATCAGGGTGATCAGGATGCTCTTGCCGCGGAACTCGAACTTGGTCACCGCCCAGGCCGCGGCGAGGCCGAACACCAGGTTCAGCGGTACCGAGATGGCGGTCGCCAGCAGGGTGAGTTTCAGCGCCGAGATGGCGTCCGGCTCGCTGATCGCCTCCCAGAAGAATTCCGGGCCGCGGCTCAGGCCCTGGGTCACCACCATGTACAGCGGCAACAGGAGAATCGCGGCGAACACCGCCCAGGCGATGACGATCAGGACGATGGCGCCGACGGAGCGACTGGCCGGGCGCGCAGCCGCGCTCTGGCCAAGGGTTGCAAGGCTCATGACGGGCTCCTCAGAGTTGCGGCTGGATGCGGCGCTGCAGGATGTTGATCAGCAGCAGCAGGAGGAACGACACCACCAGCATGATCACACCGATGGCGGTGGCGCCCGGATAGTCGTACTGGTCGAGTTTGGACACGATCAGCAGCGGCATGATCTCGGTCTTCAGCGGGATGTTGCCGGCGATGAACACCACCGAGCCGTACTCGCCGACGCCGCGGGCGAAGGCCAGGGCGAAGCCGGTCAGCCAGGCGGGCAGCAGGCTCGGCAGCAAGATGTGGCGGAACACCTGCAGCGGCTTGGCGCCCAGGCAGGCTGCCGCCTCCTCGACTTCCCTGGGAATGTCGGCCAGTACCGGCTGCAACGTGCGCACCACGAACGGCAGGGTGACGAACACCAGCGCCAGGGTGATGCCCAGCGGGGTGTAGGCGATCTTGAAGGGGAACAGCGAGCCGATCAGGCCGGTTGGCGCATACAGCGCGGTCAGGGCGATGCCGGCCACGGCCGTGGGCAGCGCGAACGGCATGTCGACCATGGCGTCGATGATGCGCCGGCCGGGGAAGGTGTAGCGCACCAGCACCCAGGCGATGATGGTGCCGAGAATGCCATTGAGCAGGGCGGCGGCCAGTGCGGTGCCGAACGAGAGTTTCAGCGAGAACTGCAGCTGGCGGTTGTTCAGCAATGACCACCACTGTTCGCCGGTCAGTTGCAGCGAGAAGAGGAACATCGCCCCCAGCGGAATCAGCACGATCAACGCCAGGTAGGTGATGGTGTAGCCCAGGGTCAGCCCGAAGCCGGGTATGACCGGGGAAGTGCGACGAGACATGGAGTGTCCTTTTACCTAAAGACAGCGATCGGGAGCCGCGCCCAGCAGGCGCGGCTCCAGTGGCGAATCTCGCGAGGCAATCGCGAATGAATTCGCTGCTACTGGTTGATCTTGCTGAAGATCTGGTCGAACACGCCGCCGTCGTCGAAGTACTTGGGCTGGGCCTGTTTCCAGCCGCCGAAGTCCTTGTCGATGGTCACCAGCTTGAGGTCCTGGAACTGGTCCTTGAACTCGGCTGCGACCTTTTCGTTGCGTGGGCGATAGAAGTTCTTCGCGGCGATGCGCTGGCCTTCTTCGCTGTACAGATGTTTCAGGTAAGCCTCGGCCAGGGCACGGGTGCCCTTGCGCTCGACGTTGGCGTCGACCACCGCTACCGGCGGCTCGGCAAGGATCGACAGCGACGGGGTGACGATCTCCAGCTGGTCGCCGCCTTCTTCGGCCAGCGACAGATAGGCTTCGTTTTCCCAGGCCAGCAACACGTCACCCAGTCCACGCTGGACGAAGCTGATGGTGGCGCCGCGCGCGCCGGTATCCAGTACCGGGGCGTGGCGATAGAGCTCGGTGACGAACTCTAGGGCCTTGTCTTCGCTGCCGAACTTCTCGCGGGCATAGGCCCAGGCGGCGAGGAAGTTCCAGCGCGCGCCGCCGGAGGTTTTCGGGTTCGGGGTGATGACTTCCACGCCGTCCTTGACCAGGTCATCCCAGTCCTTGATGCCTTTCGGGTTGCCCTTGCGTACCAGGAACACGATGGTCGAGGTGTACGGCGTGCTGTTGTCCGGCAGGCGTGTCTGTCAGTTTGGATCGATCAGCTGCTGGCTGAGGTTCAGCGCGTCGATGTCGCCGGACAGCGCCAGAGTCACCACGTTGGCGCGCAGGCGATCGATCACTGCGCGGGCCGGCTTGCACGAGCCACCGTGGG